>JAGHCP010000049.1 GCA_021160415.1 Desulfurococcales archaeon | reverse complement strand
GGGAAGGGTTGAGGGAATACCTACTCGCTGCGAAGCCGTTGCGACGTACATCAGGTCCTTAGCCGCAAGCTCCATCGGGAACCTGGTCGGGAAGGACTCGTCCAACCCCCTACTCTCGTACCTCTCAATGACGGGCCTCAGCCATGTATTCTTCAAGTGCTGCAGAACCTCACCCGTTTCGAAGCCATAAGACGTTGCTAGGCCGACGCTCTGCGCAAGAGACGCTAGAAGAGTCAGGAAGACGTTGTTTATAGCTAGCTTAAGGGCTGAAGCCCTTGGGACTTCCCCCACATAAACTACTGATGAGCTGAGATCCCTAATAGTTTCCAAGGAAGCTAAATCTTCAGGGCCAGCAACGTACGTGATCAGCCTACCTCCTCTGGCTTCCGAAACGCTCCCCAAAACAGGGGCCTCCGCATACCTTTTCCCTAATGACTTAGCGAGATCACTCATCACTGAACTGAATGTCGGTGTGATTGTTGAGGAAACAACGACTGCATCAGCTTCACCTGCCAGAGCTCCTGCATCACCAAGCAAAACTGAGGCAACTGCCTCATCATCTGACACCATAACGTGAACGACTTCAGACCTTTCAGCTGCTTCCCTCGGGCTGGAAGCCACGGTACCCCCGCACTCCTTTACTACCCTCTCTGCCTTGAGTCGAGTCCTATTGTAGAGAAATACGTCATGACCTGACTCTAGGAGACGGCAAGCCATAGCTGAACCCATTAAGCCGAGCCCGATAAACCCAACCCTCAACCCAAACACCTTAGTTATTAGTGGTGCGGCGGCCGGGATTTGAACCCGGGATCTCCGGCGTTCTGCGGAGGACCGCTCCTTGGAAGGCCGGCGTCCTAGACCAGGCTGGACGACCGCCGCACCATTAACATGTAATGTCAGGGGTGTTTAAGTTTTTACCTCTTCAACCCTTAACCTTAACTAGGGGGTCCGGGTGGAGGGATGCGGAGGCTTCAAGTTCCTTGAACACACAGCTGACGCCTACGTGGAGGCTTCAGGGAGGTCGTTAGAGGAAGCATTCATTAACGCCGCTAAAGCGCTCTTCGAGCTGATCACAGACACGTCGAAAGTCTGTAAAAGCGTTGTGAGGGAGGTAAGGGACGAAGGACTTGATCTCCAGAACGCTCTCTACCGGTGGCTTGAGGACCTCCTGATCCTGCATGACTCGGAAGGTCTAGTATTCAGTGACTTCGACATGAGAATTAAGGAGCTTCAAGATAAGATAGCGATTGAAGGGCGTGCATGGGGCGAAAAGTTCGATCCATCCAAACATGAAGTCAGAACCGAAGTTAAGGCAGTGACCTACTCCTTAATGGAGATCAAGGAAATCGACGGTTGCTGGATCGCCAGAGTGGTCTTCGATCTTTAGGTTGGGAGCCCTAAAGGAAAAATTAATATTGCCTAAACACCGAGGTTTTACGGAGCCGCCGTAGCTCAGCCCGGGAGAGCACCCGGCTGAAGACCGGGGTGTCCGGGGTTCAAATCCCCGCGGCGGCACCAACCCCTGCGGGATTCCCGGATTTTCTCCATCAAGTTATCCACGATATATAAGGCGAGGCGTCTGAGCTCGCGTGGCTTCCACGCATGGTTAACAGTTAACCCTGCCTTGAGCAGGTCCTGGAGCTACATTTAAGTGTGAAGGTATGCCCCCTGACGTCAATTATCTCCGCTTCCAACCTATCAGCTACTTCCTTAGCTATCACCTCAGCCTTCAAGCCCGACCTTATGAGGGATCTCGCGACCCTCACCTTCAAGAGCTTCTCCTTCTTCAACCTCCTCCTAACTTCCTCTAACCATGCCTCGGTAATCCCGGACTTGCCGAGGGTGACTGAGGCCTTCAAGTTTGCTGTGGATTTACTCCTTTCTTTCTCTTGCATGGTGTCCTACTCACCCATCCACATATTAAGCATTTCTTAACGACGATTATCTGCTTTCTGTTGCCCTTAATCCTCACGGAGGCAGTCACTCCGGGAACTAGGGGTATACCGCATTTCTTACAAACCCACCTCCTATACACCATTGGTTTCCTAACGTTGCCTTTCCTCAGCAACCGAAGGCCTAACTCCACATACTTCCTGGCCAGCTCCTCCCTCCCCTCCTTAACGGCCCGCACAGCCTCGGAGTAGAGGAGAAGCGATCTCTGCACAGCCAGGTCCTTCACGACTCTCCTGTCCTTACTTCCCCTCATACCGTTACCCCGAGCCTAAGGTTTTATGGTCGCTACGGATTTAATGTTGAGGTTTGAAGTCTTGGGGAAGGAAGTGGTTTTCGTTATTGCTGAGGCAGCATTAGAGCTGGTCCCGCCTGAAATAGCGGGTCATTCCGCGGTTTCAAGGAATGCTAGGCGAAGGGGGAAGAGCCCCGTTGAAACACTTCTGGATGTCTCCCTACACTACCCCGCTATGAAGAGGTTGAGGGATAGGGAAAAGCGTGGCAGACCTGACATCCTCCACGTGACTTTGCTGGAGCTATTATCGTCCCCCCTAAACCTTGAAGGCTTAATGAAGATATACGTACATACCTACGGGGATTACGCGATAACTGTAGATCCCTCAACTAAGGTTCCGAGGAACTACATGAGGTTCGTCGGCCTAATGGAACAACTCCTAACGGTTGGCAGGGTCCCACCCAACTCCGATAAACCACTCATGAAAGCTTACCCATCCACATTTAGGAATCTCCTTAAGGAGGCAGGTTTCGAGTCCTGCATACTGCTGAGTGAGGAAGGTGATTTGAAGCCCCCCGAAGAAATATGCGGGGAGGCGTTAAACAGCGACCTACCCTTAGTCATTGGAGGGTTCCCGCACGGGAAATTCAATGAGGAGGTCTCAGGCATCTGCAGGTCAACATTCTCGATTTATCACAGACCACTTGAAGCTTGGGTCGTAGCCTCCCGCCTTGCAGGAGCATGTGAGAAGGTGCTGAAGGTGCTTATCTAGCACCTTTTTGAAGCCTGTGGGTGGTGCCGCGGCCGGGATTTGAACCCGGGTCACGGGCTCTCCACGCAGGCAGTGAAGAGCTCGAGAGGCCCGCATACTTGGCCGGGCTATACTACCGCGGCACCATAAGGTAGTGGTTATAGCTCCTTAAAAATCTTGAATTCACCTGATGCGGCGCTTGGATTTCCTTACCTTTTTGAAGATTATGATCGCCGAAACCAACAACGCTATCTGTCCCAAGTCAATACCTATTGATACATGCCTCGATGACGACCTGTACATTAGCAGGAAAGGGTATGGAGATATTGTCAGGTCAGGTCTCCCGATCAGCACTGAGTAGACATACACGTAGTTTGAGAATGCGAACACTAAAGAGGAAGTTAGGAGGGAGTTTAAGGTCTGCGGGGCGGCTTTAAGTAAGTAAACCATGGCCGCCCCAATCATCACGAGAAGAGACGCGACGTATAAAGCAACGACTGCGAGAGAGACCTCGTACCCTATGTAAGGGTTTCCAGCTTTAGCAACTAAAAGGAAATTATAGATTAATGGGTACGCAACCCCATAGCTCAAAGCAAGGGCTGGGACCCAAAGATATTTCCTACCTACCTCTTTAAAGGACGCGTCAGCATTTCCGGCTTCGCTCATAGCTCCTCACGAGACCCTCTTCTCATCATCCCCCAGATTACTCGCTGAGTAAGTAATAAGTTAAGCTTCCCAAACACCTCATTAACGCTGCCTCAAGTATTGTTATCAGGTAGTTCGGGATGAGGAAGGCATTAGTCGTTGCCTTAGCTGTCGCTCTAGCCGCATCAGGCGCTTTATCCGCATACTTCTGGATGAGGCTTAGCGTCGTTTCCGACGAGCTGATGGTTTGTGAGAGCGCCTTGAGAAACCTGAAAACCTCCTCCACCCAAACGATCAATCACCTTAAAGACAGGCTACGGAACGCCGAGAAGACCTTATCATTCCTGAACACATCCCTTAGTTCCTGCATCAGGGACAGGGAAAACCTGTCCGGGGAGGTGGACGCGCTTAAGTCGAGACTTGAGGCCTGCGTAAAGTCCTACGCCTCAAACCTAACAGCCTGCACGTACAGAGCCTCCTCCCTTAACAAATCACTAAACGAAATCATAAACGCCACCAACGCACTAACCGCAAGGACCTCACTCACTAAGGTATCGCCTGAACTAAGACGGAGCTTCATGAGGGTCGCTCGGGCTGAAGGCCCGCGTGTCATGAAGGTTGCGGGACTTAGGTCTGTGACCCCCTTAACGATTTTCGAGTGGGTTGAGATGAATCTCTACTACCAAGAAGACCCCGACATCCCTGTACCTACCGCAAGCGGTGTTTTCATCTCACACAACCTATGGAAACTGCCGAACGAGACTATCACCGATCAGGGAGGGGACTGCGAGGACCTATCCTTACTCATATATGAGTTTCTGAGGGCTTCAGGCGTCAGGGCTTGGATTCTCATCGCGTCTGGAGGTAGTGAGGAACACGCCGTCGTCATAACTAAATACGGTAAAACTTGGTTCCTTATTGACCCGGCAGGGGACTGGGTCAACGGTTACGGCCTCTTCCTAACTCTAAAGTCCGGGGGCAGTAAGGGGTTGCTTATCCCCCCACTCACTGTGATGCCTAGTGTTAAAAGCAATTTAATCGGTAGGGGCGCTGCTAACATCGTCTGGTTTAACTACCTGGAGGGCACATGGTCTAGCTCCTTAAGCTTGAAGTCGATTCCCAACACTTCCCTATCATCACTGATTCAAGCTTGGGTTTCTTTCTGGGATGGAAAGTTCATTTCCTACGCCATACTAAACGATACTACCCTCATTAAGTTACGGAGCATCCATCAACTTACTGAGCTCCTCAACGCACACCCTACATACTCAACTCCCGCAGAGTTCCCGGGGAGGGTTAAGTGCAGACATAACCTCTCATAGGCCAAGCATTTCTAACGCGTTCTCATAAGTCTTCCTTATGGCTTCCGCCGCCCTCTTAATTCTCCGTAACTCATCCGGGCTTAGCCAGTGCAGCATCCTATCCCTAATCTCCATACCTATAACAGTAGGTACGTTTACATATGTTTCTTCCTTGAAACCTTCCAGCTTCACAGGAGTCGCCACGCTGAAAACCCTGTTCTCGTCCAGAGCTATCGACTTAATTATCTCGGTGAAGGCTTCTGCGGGGCCGAACCTCGTGGCGCCGGAGTAATCGATGACTAACTCCGGGACTTCCTTTATGTAGGCCTCAACATCCTCAGCCCTGAATGGAGCTTCTCTCCCCTTAAGGTATTCACTTAAGGGCTTCCCGAGCACTGAGGCGGTTGACCAAAGTATCGTGGCTTCCTCACCGTGTTCACCGCCGACATAGCCGGAAACGTACTTCCTGGGGATGCCTAAGACCTCAGCGAGTTTCGCCCTGAACCTTAAGGTTTCTAGGTGGTTACCTGTGCCTATCACGAAGGGAGCCCTACTTAGTTTCCTGAATAGCATGGCGTTCGCGTCAACGGGGTTCGTTACGACAACGTACTTAGCACTTGGATTTCGAGGTGGAAGGATCTCGGCCAGCTCCTTAATGATTCCCGCATTCTGGCGCATTAGCTCCCTCCTGCTTATTCTGACGTCCTGCGGCCTAGGGAAACCCGCTGTAATCACCACGATGTCCACACCAGATAGCTCCTCATCTTTCTCGTACCAATTTATCTCCGCGCTAAGCCCCATCCCCGCCGCCGCATGCTTGAATTCCTCAGCTATAGCGTGGGCAAGGCCGGGCTTCGTGTCCACTAGGGTGAGCTCCTCAGGGAGGCCTGTTGTTAATATTCGGAAGGCTGTTGAACGCCCTACGTTGCCTACGCCAACCACAGCTATGTGCATGATTTATCACGTCCTGAACTCGGGTTCAGGCCTTTTCTCTCTTGCTGAGACATGCTCAACACGTCTCCCAGCAAATCCACAGGTTATTACCTCGAACTGCACATACATATCTGGGCGTGTTTATGGTTGATTGGAGAAAGCTCTCCGTAGATCTGCATAGAAAGTTCAGAGGCAAGATCTCAGTAAAACCTAAGGTGCCTGTGAGGGGTTTAGATGACCTTTCCGTGTGGTACACTCCGGGGGTCGCCGGCCCTTCCAGAGAGATAGCGGAGCTTGGGCCCGACCTCAGCTTCGACCTGACCTGGAGATGGAACACCGTAGCCGTCATCAGCGATGGTACGAGGGTTCTGGGTTTAGGCAGTATAGGGCCTGAAGCTGCTTTACCTGTGATGGAGGGGAAGGCCCTGCTTTTCAAGCACTTCGGTGGTGTTGACGCCGTACCTATCGTTGTTAGGGAAAGGGATCCTGAGAGACTAATCGAGCTTGTTAAGGCCTTGGAGCCTAGCTTCGGGGGTATTAACCTTGAGGACATCGAAAGCCCTAAATGTTTCCACGTACTGGACAGGCTTAGGGAGGAACTCAACATACCTGTTTGGCACGATGATCAGCAGGGAACCGCATTAATCGTTCTGGCTGCCTTAATCAACGCCTTCAAGGTTGTCGGCAAGGACATCAGGACATCCAAGATAGTTCTTTACGGCCTTGGAGCGGCTAACTACACCGTGCTGAGATTCCTTAAGACGTACGGCATAGATCTCAGGAACGTTTTAGTTGTGGAGAGGCCCGGTGTGGGGATCCTCAGCAGGTGTCACTCACGCCTAGAGGAGTTCAAGGAAAGAATGCCTCACTGGTACGACGCGGCGATGCAGACAAATCACGAGTGCGTTGAGGGAGGCCCTCAAGAGGCTCTGGAAGGTGCTGATGCCCTCATAGCTGCCTCGAAACCCGGTCCAGGAGTCGTTAAGAAGGAATGGGTGAGGCTGATGAGCAACGACCCCATAGTGTTCACGCTGGCTAACCCCACACCCGAGATATTCCCTCAGGAAGCTAAGGAAGCGGGGGCTAAGGTCGTCGCTACCGGGAGATCCGATTTCCCTAATCAAGTCAACAACTCGTTAGGGTTTCCAGCAATCTTCAGAGGGGCTCTGACGGTTAG
>JAGHCP010000064.1 GCA_021160415.1 Desulfurococcales archaeon | reverse complement strand
TCTCCCCTTTCCTTATAGTGAAGCTGACGCCGTCGACTGCCTTAACGACCCTCTTCCTCCCTATGATGCCTCCCTTCACGAACGTTTTCACGAGGTTCCTTACCTCTATGAATACTTCCTGGCTCACGATTCACACCTCAAAAGATTGGGGCTTAACCGCCCTTAGGTTGTGGCAGGCTACCAGCCTGCCATCTATTGCGGTGAGCTTCGGCTCTACCTTCCTGCACGCCTCACTAGCTAACGGGCATCTGGGTGCGAATGGGCACCCATCCCTAGGTATTCTGAAGTCAACCACCCTCGAATCCCCTGGGGGGAGGTCACCTCCGCGCGGGAGCGAGTTGATTAAGTGCTTGGTGTAAGGGTGCAGTGGATCAGCAACAACCTCTTCGGTGCGGCCTACCTCCACGACCTTCCCTCCATACATCACTATTATCCTTTCCGCGAAGTCGTGGGCTATGCCTATGTCGTGGGTTATGAGTACCTCGGTGACACCTAACTCCTCGTTTATCTTCACTAGGAGTTCTAGGATCTTTGTCTGGACAGACACGTCGAGCGCTGTGGTAGGTTCGTCGGCTACAAGCAGCTTGGGGTTCTTAGCTATAGCGATAGCTATCGCCACCCTCTGCTTCTGACCGCCTGAAAGCTCATGGGGGTAGGACTCGAAGATCCTTGACGGGTTGGGTAGGTTCACCTTCCTTAGGAGGTCCTCCGCCACGCGCCTAAGCTCCTTCCGCCCTCCATTGAGCCCAGCAGCCCTTAGAGCCTCAATGACTTGGGTCCCCACCTTATAGAGCGGGTCTAAGCTCTCGCTGGGGTTCTGAAATATCACTGAGACCTCCTTCTTCCTGAACTCCCTTAAGTCCTCCTCCACTGCCTCCAGTATATTCCTGCCTCCGAAGATAACCTCCCCCTCCTCTATCACTAAGTTACTTGGTTCCAGCCTTGTCAGTATCGACGCGAGCGTGGTCTTGCCAGAACCGGACTCGCCTACAATCGCTACTCTCTCACCTGCGTAGATCTCTAAGTCTATGTTCCTTAATGCTGGAACCTCACCCTTCCTCGTGACGTACTTAGCGGTGAGGGACCTTACCTCCAGAATTTTTTCCTGCACACACAATCACCTCCTCTTCGGGTCTATGTAGTCCCTTAACGCGTTCCCCAGCAGGCTGAACCCTATGGCTGACAGAGCTATTACGGCCCCCACTTCAATAATTATGTGCGGAGCTACGAAGATGTAGTTCTTCGCTGAACCTATCATCGCGCCCCACTCAGGTATTGAGGGGTCAAGTCCTAGGCCTAGGAAACCAAGACCTGAAGCCGTGAGTATCGCGAAACCCACATCGGTTGAGAGCTGCGCTATCCCCACAGGTAGAACGTTTGGGAGCACATGCCTAACCATAATTTTCAGGTTGCTCAGCCCTAACATCTTCGCCGCCTGTATGTACTCCATAGACATAACCTGCAGTGTTGCGGCCCTCATCAGCTTGATGTAGACAGGGATGAACCCTATCGCTATAGCGATTATTAGGTTCACCAGGCTGGGACCCCACAGAGCCACAAAGATTATGGCGATCACTATTCCAGGGAGTGAGAGAAGTATCTGGGTCCCGCCGTTAACCGCTGCGTCTACCGCTCCCCTCAGATAACCTGAGAGTATCCCTAGGGCTGTCCCAACGGCGAACGCGGTGAAGGTGCTTGACACTGCGATGAGGAAAGTTGTTCTTGCGCCGTAAATTATCCTTGAGAGGAGGTCCCTCCCAAGCTCGTCCGTACCTAATGGATGCTGGGGTGATGGCGGCTGCCTGGCATCACCTAGTACGGCATTCATGGGGTCGTAGGGAGCTATGAGGTTCGCAAGCAGCGCCATCGATATGAACGCCAGTATTATGGCTAGGCCAGCCATCCCGGTTTTTGACTCCCTTAGAAGGTATCTCAGAACCTCCATTCCGTGCTCACCCCTGACCTTAACCTCGGGTCAATCACGACGTAGGCGACGTCTAATGCGAGGTTTATCGCGACGTATATGATGGCTATTACGAAAACCGTCCCCTGCACTAAGGGGTAGTCCCTCGCGAATATTGAGTCTACTAGGAGCTTCCCTATGCCGGGCCATGCGAAAACCGTCTCGGTTATCACTGCGGACCTTATGAGGACGCCGAACTGCAGCCCTATTAGGGTCACAGCCGGTATTAACGCGTTCTTAAGGACGTGCTTCATCAGCACCTCCCTCATGCTCAGGCCTTTCGCTATTGCCAGCTTCACGAACGGCTTCTCAAGCACTTCTAGGGCGGCGTTCCTCGTCACCCTAATTATGGGGGCGGATATCGGGACCGCCATAGTTATTGAGGGGAGTATGAAGTTCTGAGGCCCCCCGATCCCGCCGGCCGGGAGGAGATGCAGCTCCACAGCGAAGAGAAGCATAAGCATTAAGCCTGTCCAGAATGTTGGGAGGGCCACCCCTATGGAGGTGAAGGCAGTCACTGCGGCATCGAATCTGCTCCCAGCTTTGGCAGCGGCTAGTACCCCGAGCGGTAATGAGATAGCGATGGCCTCCACTATAGCTACAGTGGCAAGCATTAGGGAGTTAGGGAGCCTAGCCATTATCTCGTCGGTCACGGGCCTCTGAGACATTATGGAGGTGCCTAGATCCAGCCTAATCATGTTTGTGAGGTAGGTCATGAGCTGCACGTAGAGGGGCTTGTCCAGCCCGTACTTGACCTCTATCTGATGCACCACTTCAGGCGTGGCTTGGAACCCAGCAAGTATCTGAGCAGGGTTCCCCGGAGCTAGGTGAAGCAGGAAGAAAAGTATGATTACGACCCCCACCACGATTAGGGCCATGGAGGCTAGGCGTTTACCGATGAAAAACAGTGGTTTTAGGTTCATAGCGACTCACCCCCTTCACGACTTGAAGGAGGCGTCGCTTATGTCGAACATTTCGTAGGGCAGTAGCTTCACTCCCTGCAGCCTGTCGGAATGCACCACCACGAAGTACTGCAGGTACAGGTAGATGTTAGGTGCGTCATCCCATAGGATCCTTGACACGTTCTCGTAGATCTTAGCCCTCACAGCAGGATCAGTCTCCCTCACTCCTTCATCGAGGAGCTTATCGACCTCGCTGTTGTTGTAGAACACGAAGTTGAATCCGTGAGGCGGCATCTGGCTGGAGTGGAACCTCTGGTAGAGGTAGTTGTGAGGATCTGGCACGCTGGGCGCCCAACCTACCAGGAAGAGCTCCAGCTTCGTCTGGTTCTTCGGAGCTAGGAGCATGTGCACGTAGGTGGGCCAGTCAGCCACGGGCCTCACCTCCACCTGCAGTCCTATGTTCCTGAGGTACTGACCTATCGCCTGAGCAACCTCCTTATCGAATAGGTACCTCCCCACAGGCGTGTATATCGTCACCTTGAAGCCATTCGGATAGCCAGCCTCCTTAAGGAGCTCCTTAGCCTTCTCAGGGTTGTAGCTGTAGGGAGGCAGCTTCACGTGACCTAGAGCGAAGTTAGGTAGCACAGAGTCCATAGGCCCTGCGAGGCCGAACAGCACATCCTTAATCAGCGCGTTCTTATCCACAGCGTAGTTCAGGGCCTGCCTAACCCTCTTATCCTTCAGCGGGCCCCACTGCGTGTTTATACCTATGAACATCACCCTAGTTGAGAGTACCTTCTGAACCACCACGTGCTTGGTCTTCTCAAGCCTCTGGATATCCGCCGAAGGCGGCTGCAGTATCATGTCCAGCTCCCCTGAGAGGCGCTTAGCCTCCCTGGTCTGAGGGTCTGGCACTACGTAGAACACTACCTCATCGAAGTACGCCTTCTTCCCCCAATAGTCGGGGTTCTTCTTCAGAACTATTTTCTGCCCCCTAACCCACTTCTCAAACTCGTAGGGCCCTGTCCCTAAACCGTAGGGCGTAGTGAATACCTTATCACCCAGTTTCTTGAAGGACGTCGGGGAGATTATCGATGCCGTACCCCCAGCGAGCACGGTGAGGAAAGGTGCGTAGGGGTACTTCAGCACGAACTGCACAGTGTACTCATCAACCACCCTCACCTCCTTAAGCGCTGCAAAGTCGGCCCTACTCGGGCAAACCATCTTCGGATCCATTATCTTATCGAAGGTGAACTTAACGGCCGTTGCGTTGAAAGGCGTCCCATCCTGGAACCTAATCCCTTTCCTTAACTTAACGGTGTACACTAACCCGTCCTTCGACACGTTATAGCTCTCCGCTAGTAGAGGTCTTATCTTCCCGTTCTCGTCAACCCTGAATAGTGGTTCATACATAAGCCTCATTATGTTATACACTGTTGTTGTTGTCCCGCTTATCGGGAAGAGGGTGTCGGCGTCGATTCCGATACCTACTCTAAGGACCTTCTTCTCCCTACCGCTTGATCCCTGCGTAGTTGTTGTCGTCGTCGCTGGCGTGCCAGGTGCATTAGTTGATGTACTGATGGGTGAATTGCTTTGAGTTGTGGTGGTCTCCCCGCCCCCTCCTCCGGGGCGGAAATACATGAAATAGCCTGCGAAGGCTGAAACGACTACAAGAGCTACTATTACGGCTAAAAACGATTTCTGCATCCCTGACCTTATCCTTCTTCTAGCGTGAGTCACGTGCATCACCTTCCACGCTTTAGTGGTGTGGGTGCCGCCCCGCACCTGATGGTGCGGGGGTTGGGGAGGGAAAAATAGTCTCGGGTTTTGGGGGTTTATGAGTCCGGAATTTATTTATGGGTAGATGGGGGGCTCAGGCGGAGCCCCCCAAAATAATGACGACCACAATGACGACTATGGAGAGGGTTGCCGCAGCCGCAACTACTGAGAAGTTCTTCAGGTTAGTCGCCTGACTACCGAAGCCCTGCAGCACAGCCGGTTCCTCGGTAGTCAGGCTCATCGCGATCCCTCGTTACTGATTTGCTTATTTTTCAAAGTATCCAGGTCTTTTTAAATCTTTTTTCTCATCTAGGACAATTCACTTCTAAAGATATTCGCCTAATTTTTTAATTTATTCGAATTAAGGGCTTGGGTAACTAACCCTAACTCTCCTGTAGGCCTTCACCGTGACCGCAATTAAGTACACCACAGACAGCAACAACGCAACCAGAACCACGTCAAATGATATGATTAGCCATGAAGGCATGCCGTTATTGAGTGCGTAAACAATCATCGTGGTGCTACCTATCCCCACGAGCATGTTGACCAATGCGAGCACTATGTACAGCGTATTAACGACCTTCACGTACGTGGATATATCGAACCAGGGTTTGTAGAGGGCTTCCGGCTTTCTCCACCCGAGGTAGTAGAGGAGGGCCGTCACGGCAAGGATTATTAATTCGTTGGTGAATGTGACGCCCACCGCCACCGACTTAGGTGAGTAGGCGTTTGGTTTCCAGTCCGGGCCGAAGTGGGAAGGTACTTGTTCAGGAAGCTTCGGGTAATTCACCATGACGTAAAGCATTGAGACCACGGCCGTGCCGATCACTATGAGTAGGGCTGCTGCGGGGGGCGGGATCTTTGGGACCTCCTTTAAGACCTCCCACTGCTTTGCCGGGGTTCTCAGGGATTCCTCCTCACCCACCCTCTCAGCGTAGTAGATAAGGAAGTATGTTATGATCACTGAGCCGAGCCCTACCGACATGAGGCCGGGTAGGTCACCTACCGTGAGGGAGAGCGCTGCGGAGACCGCGCCAAGCGCTGCGACTAGGATGGATGAGACCTTAACGAGCTTTACCCATGCCTTCCTAGACACATACGCATAGCCGATCCTAACCCCTACGAATGGGTTCGGAGGTAATTTCCCCGAGAAGGCGTAGAGAAGAGCCCCCGCAGCTACTAAACCCAGCCCAGCTGCAAAACCGACGACACCCACCGAAATCACCCCTCAAGAACCTTCAGAACAGCGCTCAACAGCTTCACCACCTCAGGCCTTAAAGATTCGTAAACCTTAACCCCGACCTCGGTTAGGCTGTAGTACTTCCTAGGGAGGGCTGGTCCGCCGACCCGCCACTCGGACTTCAGGATGCCGACCTTGCTGAGCTTCTTAAGAGTCTCGTAGACGGTGCTCTCCACGGGCCTCAACTCACCGGAAGTCATCTCCTCAATCACCTGCCTTAAGCCGTACCCGTGCATCTCCCCCTTAACCCTTAAAGCATGCATTATGAGGACCCCGTAAAGCCCTGTCCTAACCTCCCTCATGAATTTCCTGAGGGCTTTCTCCTCCGACACCTTCAGCACCTCTCCACCTCGGAATCCTTAAGGCCTTAATGATCAGCATCAACGCAAGAGCAGTTAACGCGCCCAGCATGCCGAAAACGCCCACAGGAACCCCTATTAAAGTGTCCCGTATGGGGAGAGCCATGAATGAGAGGGAAGCTACGGCGTTAAGGGTGCCGTGAAGCACTGCAGGGGGGAGGATGCTCCCGCTCCACGACCTAACCTCGTACAGAATGCAGCCCCAAATGACGGCGAATGCTGTGAAGGCAGCGACGCCTAAAGCGTCTCTGTGGTACTGATATTCGTAGCCGAAGAGTATTATGAGTGGGGCGTGCCACAAACCCCAAATAACCCCCACAATTAGGGGCGTGAGGTACTTGCCTAGCTTCCACGTTAACTCAGACTGAAGGAGGCCTCTCCAACCGATTTCCTCGCCGAAAGCGAAGAAAGCGTTTATCGTTAACCCAGCCATTAGTGTCTGAACAATCATTAAAGCAAGGAAGCCCCATGAGTTGATCCTAGGTCCTATCAACCCGTGCTGAATCAGGAAATTCACGGGGTTCTGAACAGGCCCCCCTGCTATGCCCGCATACAGGAGACCGAAACCCTCAGCGACGAAGGGAATCCCTAACGCCGCAAGTACGTGCCACACCTTAAGCCCGCTTAAGCTCAGGCCGTAACGCCTCAAACCTTCCATGAAGCCACCCGTCAACGCCAAAGCGACTAAGACCCCTGCAAGAGGTATGAACATCCTTAAAGGGAGGTAAATGGACAGCAACGTCAAGCGGCTTTCCGGCGCCGCATATACAGCGAAGTCAACCAGATATGAAAGAATGAAGGCAATGCTCAGGTAGGTCAGCACCCGCTTCGTCACGGCGTCCAGCACTATGTTGCACCATGAAATACATCGGACTTCGAGGTATATAAAATATCTTGATGTTGATGGTTAATGAGCAATTCAGTTCAGGGATCGCCCGAGTAAACGCATAGATCAACCGATAACTTTATAATTACTCTCAAATGATTTTTACTGTGTGGTGAGAATATGCGCCAATCGGACGTA
>JAGHCP010000149.1 GCA_021160415.1 Desulfurococcales archaeon | reverse complement strand
CTCACAACGTCCCCCCTCCCCACACCCCTCAGGCGGAGAAGGAGGTGAAGCCTGGACGACTCCCTCCCGACCGCCCAAGCCACGGCGGCAGCAACGACGAGGGAGAGAGCTGTTATGGCTCCTGAAGCCACCTCGCTCGGGGATAGGTACTGCGTTAGCTCCTTCAGCAACCTGTAGGTCGGTGAGGACTTAAGCTGCTCCAAGCTCAGCACTCGGAAGCCTTCACCCCTCAGCTCCTCAGCAACGCCTCCGTCCCTAGTGAAGAACGCTAAAGTCACCCAGATCAGGTGAGGGGCTGACGCATTCCCCCCGCCCTCAACGGACGCGACCTTCTCTAGGAGCCAAGGCCCCGCAATCACGTCCCCTGAACGCAGCCCTAAATTCGGAGCTCCCGGGAACCCCTTAACATGTCCGGAGATTACCGCCTCACCCACGAGGGTCTCCGTAGGGAAGGTCTTCAAAGTCATTTTCCTTGAGGGCCCGCCCGACCCGTAGATGAGGATCTCGCCGCCCCCTTCAACCTTCCTTACTAGGTCGGCGAAGCCCTCCTCAATACCCCACTCACGGAACCAGTACGTCGTCTTAAGGAACTCGTCAGGGTTCATAATTATTAAGGCGTTGAGCGAACGGCCGCCTCCCTCAGATAGCGGGATCACGGCGACGGCGGCTCCCGGGAACCCCTGCATGCTCCTCAGGAACTCGTTGAGTTCCCTCCCCGCCGAGGACGGGTTTAGGAGGAGCAAGTGCTTCACAGCGACGTACTCCGAACCCACAGAGGCCTGAGCCGCCGTTGAGAAGAGGGTCTGTGTGTAGGCCGCGCTCCCCAGCGCCTGCGTGAGGATCGTCACTGAGAACACGGCGAGCATGACGATAGATGCCGTCCTCCTCTTAAGGAGGGACGTCACGGCCTTCGAGGTGAGACCTACGTAACCGCCGAATGCCTCCCACACCCTACCTATTAAGGCTTCTAGGTGTACCCCCGCAGCCTTCCCTGCCCCAAACGCCAGGAATATCGGGGTGAAGGGCCTCAGAACTAACTCGATGAGGGAGAGGATCACGAGGCCTATCAGCGCGGATGTGGGGAGCTGGGACGTTGGGTTGCTGATTAGGTATGCCTGAGCTGAGAACCCTGTCAATCCCTCACCTATGAAGAGGGCTGAAACCCCTAACGAAACCCAGCCCCAAACCCCCACCTTCATAGGGCTGAGGAGGTCCTCAGGAGCTAACTCGGTCTTAATCGCTTCCCTCGGCAGCAACTGCATGGCCGTTCTGTAGCTCCTCGCTGAGGCGTACGCAAGCATAAGCCCGGAGGAGGCGAACGCCACGGCAGCAACGTATGGATCCGCCAGGACCTCCGCCGCGGACGTGTGGGACGGCCAGGCTAAAGCCGTAATCACGTAGGAGGCGAGGACCCCCGCACCACCTCCCACAACGGCGAGCTCAGCCATCCACGCCTTAAGCTTGGATGGCTTCAGACCTCGGAGCCTGAGAAGCCCTAAAGCCTTCCTGGAGGTGAGGACTGCCGAATCCACTATGTACTGAGTTGTTAGCGCCACTATGAGGAGGGGGAGGGACAGCGTGAATAGCACAGCGAACCTTGCCCCCCTCTCAACGTAGGAGTATGTCAGGAGGTTCCCGTCCTCGAACGTCATGTAGTGACGAGTCACCCCAACCTCCTTACCGAGCTCCCGCCCTACTTCGAGGATGTTGCGGTAAGTCGCGGTGACTGAGGCTGGGTTGACGTACTTGCCCGGATCCAGGTCAACAACGGCGGTCGGGGCGACGTAGTAAGCCTTAACAACGCACCCACACTCCCTGGAGGCGTTGAGGAACGCATGAACGGCGTCCTCCAGTGCTGCGGAGGCCCTGCCGGGCGGGGCGACCAGCACCAGAGGGGGGACCTGGCGGGAGTAGCGGAACGCGTACCCCCTCATGTTGGATTGGACGTACCCCGGACCCACGTAGGAAAGAACGTCCTCCACCCTCTCCAGGAAGGTTGCGTTGACCTCCCCGACCTTGAGGTTAAGGATCCTTAATGCGTCCGCAGGGCTCTGGAGGAAGCGGGCGGGTAGGGCGACGTAGGACTCGATGCCCGCTCCCTCAATAACTAGGAACTCAGTGCCGTTAAGCGCCTGCAGGAGGCCGCACCTCCCTCCACTGCATCCGGAGACCGTGAGGACGTAGCCCGCCACGGCGACGTAGTCCTTGACGCACCCGCTCCTCACTAATCCCTCCGTTAATGAGTTGAGGTCCTTAACAGGTTCGGTGAATGGGTGAGGGCCGAGGGCGGTGGGCATTGGGTTTGAAGAGGATGTGTTGGTCAGCACAAGCTCCCACTTAACCGTGGAGGCCATGACTGTTGAGAGCCTTGCGAGTGCTTCGTATGTTGAGGTGAAGGAAACGAGGACCATTAAGGAGGTGAAGAAAGTCAGGATGAAAAAGAAGGCTGTGAGTTGCGTTCTTAGGAGGGGTTTCAAAATCTACCCCCGTCAACCCGATCTCTCCTTACTCCTCAGGAACTGAAGCAGGAGCCTTACCCCGAATCCGGTAGCGCCTTTCGGGTAGTAGGGCTTCTTAGGCCCTTCCTGCTGCGTGTTCGCGACCCCAGCGATGTCGAGGTGGGCCCACTTCGTGTCCCCCACGAACTTGCTTAGGAACACGGCGCCTATTATCGCCCCCGCAGCCCTCCCCACACCTATGTTCTTGATGTCTGCGAAGTCCGACTTTATGTCTTCGTAGTACTCCTCCCACATCGGGAAGGGCCAAACCTTCTCACCCGTTTCCTCAGCGGCCTTCATGATTTCCTCCTTAAGGCCTTCGTCATTGCTGAAGAGCCCTGCGGCGTGGCATCCGAGCGCTGAAATTATTGACCCTGTTAAGGTGGCCATATCTATCATCACTTCAGGGGAATAGTTCTTGGCTGCGTATGCGAGGGCGTCCGCAAGTATCAGCCTCCCCTCAGCGTCGGTGTTATGCACCTCGACCGTTAATCCGTTGTACATCTTTATGATGTCGAGGGGCTTGTAGGAGGAGCCTGACGGGAGGTTCTCGACGAGGGGAGCTAGCGCCACGAGGTTCACTTTGAGGCCGAGCTTGGCTGCTGCGTACGCCACCGCCACCGCGTAGGCGGCCCCTGCCTTGTCGAACTTCATGTCGAACATTGAGGCAGCGGTTTTAAGGTCGAGGCCTCCAGCATCGAAGCACACACCCTTACCGACGACAGCTATCCACGGCTCCCCCTCACCGGCACCCCTATACTCGATTATGACGAGCCTCGGAGGGATGGCGGAGCCCTTACCCACAGCTATGATGCCGTTAAGCCCCTCCCTCCTCAGGTCCTCCTCGTGAAGGACCTTCAGAGTGACTGGGAGTCCCTTGAATGCCTCCCTGACCCTCTCCTCGAACGTTTCAGGGTTGACCTCCTCCGCAGGCCCGTTCGCTAAGTCCCGGCCGAGGGAGACGGCCTCCGAAACCACGCCCACCTCCTTCAGGATGCGTTCAGCGCCCTCAACCTCCTCAGGACCTGCGATAACTAACTCCTCAACCCTCCGCAGGTCCTTCTTAGCGCCCCAGACGTAGTTCGCGAGCTCCGCCCCCTCCGCAATCGCTCTCAGCGATTCCTCCTTTCCGGAAAGGAACCTGGCGGTGATGGCGACGCTTCTAAGCCCTAACTCCTTAGCCCTCTTCACGACGACCGCTCCGTACGTCCTGAGGACTTCAGCGTTCGCTGAACCCTTATCCCCTCCCCCAACGACGAGAACCCTCTTAACACCGCCGCGGAACCCGTAGATGAGGACGGACTCCCCGACGCCGCAGGTGAATTCCGGCGTTCCCAGAAGGGCCTTAATCCCTCCCCCCAACTCGGTGTTAAGGGCTTCAACCTCCTTAGGGAGGGTTTCCTCCCCCTTAAACACCAGGACACCTACCAAGTCAGCCTTAAGTCTGGAGTAATCCGGCTCAACCACGTAGGATGAAATCACGTTGAGATCCCCGCTTAAAGGGTGTGTGTGGAAGTTAAAGCCGTTTACCCGGGCCGTTTCAGCGTGTGAAACGTTTCACGTGCGTGGCGCACGCGTAGCCGTTCAGAAGGGTACTTAATAAGGAAAGGGGTCGCAGGGATTGGCGGTGAAGCCAAAATGGCCGGAAGAACCTCGAAGTACCTCATAACCGGTGTGCTGATGGCTCTGATTGCGATCTCCGCCTTACCGGTTGCCGGTGTGGCGGAGTCCGTCGCCCCGACGACCCCAGTAGGTGACGTTGAGGGGAACGCCTCAGTAACAACCTCAAGTAATGTGACGGTGTCCGTGAACTTCAGCAAGGTCGCGGAAATCATGATTTCGAAGACGGAGTCCCTGCTGGCCTGGGTTCAGGGAACTATTCAGAATTACGGGATCACCCTGCCGGGGAAGCTTAACGCATCCTTAAGTAGGGCTGAGGAGCTCCTGGCGAACGCCACCGCGCTCCTAGATGAGCACCCCAAGGAAGCCTTAGCTGAGGCCTTCAAGGCTACCCACGCGTTGATGCCTGTCGTGCAGTACGTAGGTACCGCGATACCTCCTCAGTACAGGGACGAGTTAACGGCTTGGAGGCTTCAGGAAGCCCTCAGGATCAGGGAGAGGGTCATGGCTGACCTGCAAAGGACTTTCCAGTACTTAGAGAACAGGTCGGTGACCGTCCCGCCTCAGATAAGGGAGGAGGTGCTTAAGGCTCAGCAACTTCTCCAGCAGGCAAGGCAGGAGTTGAGCTCAGGGAATGTGAGCGGAGCTGAGGCCTTACTCAAGCAGGCAGATAGGTTGATGGCGCAGGTGAGGGCTCAGCTAGCGCGCGGATTCGCCGCCAAGTGGAGGGCGGTGGTAGCCGCTGACGCGGCGCTGAAGCATTTAGGGTTCGCAACGATGCATATGGTGCTCCTCATGAATAGGTCCTTGACGATGCTTGAGGGGAACCACACAGCCGAAGCCCAGGCCGCCCTCACGGGCCTCGCTAAGCTCTCAGGGGACATGCTGGCTAGGATACGCTTCATAGAGGGTAGGGTTAATGCGACTTCCGGGGTGCCTCAGGAAATCCTGAACAGCACGGAGTACGTGGTCAGCACGATACATAACACGTCCCTGCAGGCGCTGCAGGCCCTTAAGGCAGGGAACATCACGGCAGCCATAGCAGTGCTTCAGGAAGGGCTGAGCAGCATCAGGCCCGCGCTGAGCAACCTAACAGTGAAGGCCAGGTGGGAGCATGGGAGGCTGAAGTGGATTGAGGGCTTGATGACTAAGCTAAGGCAGAGGGCTGAGGAAGCCATGCATCACTGGATAGGGAAGATGGGGAAGGGGGTGTTCCCCCACAGACCTACGGTGGTTGAAGGTCTCAGGAGAGCGTTTGAAGGTCTGAAGCACGCCTTCAGGGCAGGGTGGATAAGCAACGAGACCTACAGGAACGCCTTAACGAACCTGCAGGAGAAGATGCAGAAAATAATGAACTCATCCAACGTCCCCGCCCTCATCAAGCAGGGGCTAAGGCAGCTCATGAATGAGGTTAGCCACGAACTAAGCAACCTTACCTCAGGGACCGCCTCAGCCGGGTAGTGAAGGGAGTCAGTCAACCGGTAAAGGCGGGATGTCCTCAAACACCGGGTCTAAAGGGCAGGGAGGTAAGTAAAGCCCCTGACGTCGGGGAAGCTTGAAGTCGAGAACACCCTTTTTCATCGAGCCTTGAAGGCCCTCTAAAGGGCCGGGTCGCCCCCTTAAACCTTGTTAAACACCTTAATAATTATCCATTTAGTGCGTGAGGGATTCAGGCGGTGAGGTGCTGAACCACGGACCTGAGGGGGCATGTGGGGTTCAACCTGTTACTCACTTCAGCAGCGGCATACCTCCTGGGGCTTAAAGGCTTCGAGGTAAACGCCGTAATAATAGCTTCGACGGCGCTCTCAACCCTACCAGACATAGACATAAGGCTCAGAATCACACACAGGAAGTACACCCACAACATCTTCTTCGGCCTAGCCGCGGGGGTAGCTCTGGGCCTCGCAACCCACTGGCTCGGGATCGGCTTCCTTCTGGGTTTCGCCTCAGCCGTGGTTGGTGTGGGGACACACCTCCTCGCAGACCTCATGACGTACAGAGGCTTCAACCCCGTGGCCCCTTTAGGGGGCGGGGTGCGTTCCCTCAAACTCTTCAGATCCTCCAATAGAGCGGTGAACGACGCCTTCCTAGTCGCTGGGGCGATCACGTACCTCCTCTACGTAGCTACTTACGGCCCCCTAACCCTGATGAAGTAATTATTTAACCTTAGACCCGGAAACCATCACGGTACTTGGAAATGCTGGAGGACCTTATGCGTAAAGCGCTTAACCACGCGGTTGAGCTCGGCGCTTCCTACGCCGAGGTCAGGGGGCAGAACTACGTGTATGAGCTTGTCAGGGCCGTTAACGGGTCCGTGAAGGAGTTCTCTCGGACCTCCCGCTCCGGGATAGGTGTGAGGGTCCTCCTGGGTGGGAGGTTCGGGTTCTCATCAACGAACATCTTGAGGGAAACTGAAGTCCTTAAGGCCGTCGAGGAAGCGGCGGCAGCGGCTAAGGCTTCCGACCGTGAAGTGAGGGTAGCCTCCGGATTCAGGGCTGAGGGGAGGGTGACCTCCCCCTTCAAGGAGGACCCTGTTGAGGTCCCCGCGGAGGAGAAGGTTGAGGTAGTCCTAGAAGCCAATAAGGCGGCTATGACGGGCTCCGTTAAGTCGTCGATGACGTACTTAGGGGTTCAGAGGGACAGGAGGGTCGTCATGACCTCCGACGGGGCTGAGGCTGAGTGGTGCGTCGTGATGACGGGTCTTCTGCAGTCCAGCGTCGCCTCCGACTCAGGGGTTATGGAGAGGGTGGCGGACAGCAGGTCGAGGGTTGCGGGTTGGGAATTCATTAAGTCCTCGGACTGGGTGAGGTTCTCCGAGGAGGTAAGTAGCCTCGCGTCGGAAGCCGTTAAGGCGCCTTCACCCCCCGCAGGTAAGTTGAGGGTCATAGCTGACCCGGACCTCATAGGCCTCATACTTCACGAGGCCTTCGGCCACGCCTCTGAGGGTGACTTGGTAGGGACCGGGAACTCCGTGCTTAAGGGGCGTGTGGGTGAAGCCATTGCTTCAGAGTCCGTCACGATAGTTGACGACGGACTGATTGACGGCGGTTACTACGTCCCGTTCGACGACGAGGGAAGCAGGAAGGTGAGGACAGTGGTGGTTGAGTGCGGGGTGCTTAAGCACTTCCTAACCAGTAGGT
>JAGHCP010000074.1 GCA_021160415.1 Desulfurococcales archaeon | reverse complement strand
GCCAGCCAGCGCAGCAACGAGAAACCTCGGGGTTTCCGCCACGGCTCGGGGTGGGGCTAAGCCATGGGGGTCGAGCGCCCCGGTAGCCGGGACGCTCGACTCCCATGGCTTAGCCCCACCCCGATAGCGGTCGGGTCCGGCAGGATCAACCGGAATCGCGGCCGCAGGCCGCGGGCGGGGAGTAGCCTGCCTAATACGTGGCCTGAAGCGACCCCTATCAGGCCCGAATGTGCTGGGGTTAGGACCCCAGCTTATTCGGGCCCTCATCTTGCGCTACGTGATCGTGATTCGATGCTCGCTGTCGCCGCGGTCGGAGGGCGGTTCTTCACTCCCGGGGCTCTACCCCGCGTCCGACCCAGCCGCCGCCAGAGGCCGCGGCGTTTAGCGCTATTACTTGCGCCAGTATCTACCTACCCTCAACTTCCTTATAAGCTCTTAGGTTGGGGAATGAGGTAATCCAGGTGTATTTCTTTTTTAGATCTATCCCCCTAGTCAATTTTTTTGTATCATATCATATTAAATTTTTTTGTATTAAACAAGCAATATGCAGGGAACACACAGATTAAAAAGTTATCTTACCACACACCATTATTCACAAGGGACCGCGACAATGCTTGTGCCCATAACCAAGAAGTCAGCTCTGATCGTAGTTGACATGCAGAAGGACTTCTGCAGTTCTGGGTCTTTGCCAGTGCCTGGCTGCGACGAATTAATCCCTAAAATCAACGCTCTTATTAAGACCTTCAAGTCGCTGGGATTGCCAGTGATCTTCAGCAGGGATTGGCACCCTCCAAATCACTCGTCATTTAAGGATTTCGGTGGGGTATGGCCCCCGCACTGTATTCAAGGGACTGAAGGTGCGGAGTTCCATGAGGATCTCGAGATACCTGAAGGTTCCATAATAATTTCGAAGGGGGCAAGCCCGGAGAGAGATGCTTACTCAGCATTTGACGGAACGGAGCTTCACTACCTCCTAAGCCTTAGGAACGTGAGGAGAGTCTTCGTGTGCGGAGTCGCAACGGACTATTGCGTGAAGGAAACAGCCCTAGACGCCCTCAGGTTAGGGTATGAGGTCATCGTGATAGAAGATGCTGCCGCCCCCGTGAGCGTTGATGGCGGCAGGAAGGCTTTGAAAGAGATACTCAGGTTTGGAGGTATAATTGCGGAAAGCCGTGAGGTCGTCACGTATTGAAGGCGTGGAGACTACCTCCAAACCTGAGGAAGGAACTCGCCGAGGGTGTTGGGGAACTTATCGATGGAATCGATGAAAGGGGGGTGGCGGAGAGGGCTCTTAGGCACCTCATGAAGTGCAGAGGTTTCATAGGAGTGGGTGATGTTGTCTGCCTAACCCTCGTGGAGGTAGGGGGCAAGCCTGCGGCATGCATAATCGACGGCAAGACCAAGCGTGACGTAAGGTACAATTCCCTGAAGCGCCTCAGCAACCTTTTCATGGAGGTGGTCCATGTCAGGAACCCAAGGTCTCACATCTCTGAGGAATTATTGAGGGAGTTGAGTAACCTAGGCGGCTGCGACACTCCACTCAAAACGCTCATTATTGTCGACGGGGAGGAAGATCTAGCTACCCTTGCAGCCTCCGCGACACTCCCCCTCAACTGCTGCGTTGTGTACGGAATCCCTGACAAAGGCGTGAAGGTCTTCAAAATCACGCCAGAGGTTAAGACATCAGCCCGAAAACTTCTCCAGGAATTCCAGGAAGTAACGATTTAACCCTTAGGTTTCCTCCTCGTGGCGAGGCCTAGAAGGAAGCCCGCAGCAATCGCACCTACTATCACAGCAGCGTCGATCTCTAAGTTCGTCGACGGCACCACTGCAGGATTTTCCGGGGTTGAAGGCGTTGACTCATTCCCGAATCCTGGTAGGCCGGACCCCCCACCAGTTGTCTGCGTGGGGGTTTTCTCAGTCCCCACCGGTGAGGGAGTTCCTGAACCGCCGGCATTAGGTTGAGTAGCCGTGGACTGATGAATCACTACTTTACCAACCCTAGCACCCGAGATTATCATGTACCACATAGTGTTTATGAGGGCTAAGTCGTAGAAGTAAACCGCGGACCCGTAGTCGACACCCATCAACGTGTTGCCTCTCTCCACGTAAGACATAGCCACAACAGGGTTGAAGCGCTCCGCAACAGCCTCTCCGATCCCTTCAAGGGCTGCCGCTTTTAAGCGGAGCGCAGTCCCTTTAATATCCGTCGTGAATGCCGTGTTAAGTATTGCTGCAGCAGTGGCCGATGCCTTAAGCGCCGTCGCAAGGGAGGCTATCACGTCCCTCCCCTCTAAGGCCGTTGCCTGCTCAACTAATTCGTCAACCTGGGTAACAGCGCCCACACCTCCGATCAGCGATTGGATGTATGACGCTGTAGTGCTGGAGAAATACACTAGGAGAGCTACGTACTTCTCCAACCTCTGAGCGCTCACCTCAATGCCGCAGGGCTCTAAGGCGTAGTACATCTTAGACCAATCCATGACAGTCCTAGCCCTGTAGTAGGTGTACACCGCGTCGAACACGTCCCCCGGACTCGATGGGGTCGACGGTAGCTGCGAGAGAGACTTATTAGCCTCCATAGCCCTCGACGCTACCTCAACAGCTAAGCTTATCTTCAGTATATCGCCGCTGCTTAACGCGTCAGCACGTACTTTCTCGTACTGAGCCAGAGCCTCCCTAACCTCAGAACTTACCGAGGTAAGGAGGTCCTTATAGGTTTTCTCACCGCTGATTATCGCCCCAAGCCAGTACGCTGTGGTTGCGTTTATCACAGCCCCGAAAAGGTCTGAAGCAGCGGAGTAGTAATTCCCCTCCTTAATGTCTACCGAGGCCCTGCTCGCAAGGAACTCAGCGCTTTTCAAGTACGTGGAGACCAAACCATTACCTTCCTGGAGCTTAAGGAGCAGTGAGCCCGCCTCTGAACTGTACTTCAAGTATGTTTGGTTGGATTCCCTTATCCACGACTTAATGACTTCTAGAGCCCTACCGCCTATTGAAACCTCTCCTTTAGGAGGTCTGGTGATGTTTATACCGAACCAGTTCAGAGCGTCATATATTGTTGAAACTTCAACCACTTTAACACCGATCTTCTTCCCAAGCTGAACCACGTCTACATACCTGCCGCGTGAGAGGCTGAAAGCTATTCTCTGCCCGGCTGGAATGAGCATCACTTTAGCATGGACGTCCTCCGCGGCCTGAAGCTTCTCCGGAATACCGCCAACAGGTCCAATAGTGCCGTCAGGCATTATCATGCCTGTCTCAACAACGCTTTCGTTGGGTTTAACATGAAGGAAGGCCGCAACTATCGCTACCGTCATTGCCGCGCCCGCTGAAGGGCCACCGATGATTGTTGAGTTCGACTTGACGCTTATGAAGAAGTCGTACTTATAGAAATCCTTCCCTACAATGTATGATGCAATCAGGGCGGCGAGCCTTGCGGACGCCTGCATGTCTACCTGGGCCAGCGGCTCTGTCGACAGGTACACAACACCCGTCCCGTTAGTCACTATTACGTCCAGCCTTGTGGGGACGCCGAAGTACCTTCCCCCCGACTCACCGACCGCTAATATATACATGCTGACTTCCGAGGCACCTACGAACGGAGATTTCGCTGTATAGGGCTCCGCAAATGAAGCGATGAAGACAATAAGGAACGCCAGCGATGCGGCAGCAACGCACGCCTGC
>JAGHCP010000068.1 GCA_021160415.1 Desulfurococcales archaeon | reverse complement strand
GCGCTGGTCAGCCTCTTCTCCCCCACCGCCCCCCTAAGGCCCTTCAACGTGATCAAGATCCCCGCACCTATCATGATCGCAGCGACAGGGAGCTGGATCGCAGCGATCTCAAGGATGGAGTACCCAGTCATTGCGGAGACCGTGACTATCAGGCTTGAGATGGGGTAGAAGAGGAATATGGTGTGCCTGAACCACACGTTGGCGAATATCATTAAGTCCACATTCATCCCTGATAGGGCACCTATGCTGCCAACTATCGGGGCAGACATAAGCGCCCCTCCAGCGACGGGCATCAGACCTATCACTGCGGGTATCAGTGACACGCTTACTAGAGGGTTTCTGAGCCTCCTCATGAGGCCCTCCCCCAGGGACTTAACGAAGCCCGTCAGGCTGTAGAGCTCGGCGAAGGACGCCACGGCGAACGACATCGCCATCAGGAATACTGTTCTCTCAGCGACGAGCGTATCGATAGCTACACGGAAAGCGGTCATCGGGTTCGAAAGGAGGAGGAGTGCCAACCCCCCGCCGAGGAGCGCCACAGCTACGTGTACGCGGTACTTAATCGCGACAATTATGCCTGTTAATACCGCTATGACTGCGTAGGGGTTCAACTAATTCTGCCCCTTACCGAATCATTGAGGGAGCGATGCCTCGAGCACCCTGTAGGCGTTTCTCCACGCTATCCCTTCAACCTCCGACTCGCTTAGGCCTTCCTTCAGCAAAGCCTCAAGAACCGCCTGAACCTTTGAGGCGTTCTCCAACCCCTCAGGAGTTGAGGGTATGCCGAGGAAGTCCGTGCCTACACCTACGTGGTCAGGCCCCGCCACCTCCACGAAGTGCATGACGTGCCTAACGAAGTCCTCCAGGGTAGCCTTACCGTCTTGCCTGAGGAAGGAAGGAACTAAGGTCGCGCCCACGACGCCTCCATTACGCTTAAGCTCCTCCAGCACCTCGTCGCTGACGTTCCTCGGGTGATCGTTGAGCGCCTTAGCCGCCGTGTGTGAGATGAGGACAGGCTTCCTTGAGACGCTGAGGACGTCCAGCATTGTCTTCTCCGATGCGTGGGCCAGGTCCACGACCACGCCGAGCTTATTAGCTAGCTTAACGAGCTCCTCGCCGCTGCCTGTGAGGCCGTAGTCCTTCCTCGACATGCAGGACGCTGCGAATCCGTTCTCCACGTTCCACGTCAGCCCGAGGACCTTAACGCCGAGCTCGGAGAGCTCTATCAGGTCAGCAGGCTCTGAGAGGGGGTAAGCACCCTCCAAGCCTATTATGAGTGTTAAGGTTCCCTCCATCCCCGCCTTAAGGTCTTCGAACCTCCTAGCAACCTTAACCTTGCCTGCGAAGGCCTTCTCAACGGACACTATCGCCTTAACCTGCTCGAGGGTGATGCATCTTGAGCACCCGAATGTGACCCTAACCTTCCCGCTTCCGGGGTCAACGAACCTAGTCCCGGGGAAGACCGCTGAAACGACCCAGGAGTACCTCCCACTCAATGCCTTACTTAGGTCGAACTGTGCGTCCGGCCCCGCGTCCAGGAATCCCTTACCCCCGAAGACCTTCTCACTCAGTAAGGAAGTACCTACATCCACGTGTAGATCCATCAGCCTGAACACGTAAAACCACCGCCGTGTGTGGGGCGTTCCTGAAGTATTAAAGGTTACGTCACTCCCAACCTAAAGCCTTGAGGTAGGTATGCACCACGTTGAGGAACTTCGATAACCTACCCACGCGGAGTAGTGTGAACACCCCTTCTTGCGGTAGAACCCCGGTCTTTGACTGCACGTGAAGCGCCACCATCCTGTCGAAGAAATGCATGGCTTCCTCACCCCCTAGTAGGGACTCCATAAGGGTGTAGAAACCTTCGGGGTCCTTCAGTATCTCCTCACCTACGTCCCCCACCGAGGAAACGAGCCTCAGGTATATTCCAGGGACCAGCTCAAGCACTACCTTCTCAACGAATCTGGACACGGCTTCCTCGTCCCGACTCTTGCCGGCCCTACGTCCGCCGCCAGCCTCCACTTCCATTCCTGTCAAACCTCTTCGCCTCTCTAAGCACCTCGACAATGCCCACACACCTACCGTATTCACAGGTAATAACATCGCCCCTTAACCGAGGAATAGTGGAGACGACGTTAGGGCTGCTTAACCAGTCTCAGGGTGAGAACCCCGTTCCTAACCGCCAAGCCGCTGATTATTGGGAGCGGCTTAAACGGCAGCTTAACCTTCCCCAACACTTCACCTCCACCTATGACCGTCAACGTGTCCTCACTGGCCATTATCTCAAGGTCCTCCTCCTTATAGGCGCCGACATACATAACCACCTCAGCCTCGTCCTCGCCTGCAAGCACCTCTATCTCCTCAGCCTCCCTCCCGGAGAGCCTACTCAGAATCCCTGGGTCTAACTCCGTTACGAGGGGCTCCTCCCCTTCCTTGAAGGTTATAGTTAGCCCGTAGAGGCTCGGGGAACCTTCATGTTGGGGTTTAGACCTCCTAAGAAAGGAGAGGAGGACCTCTCCTTCCCGTTAATCTCACCACCTGCCAAAACCATTACCTCACACGGAGTGTTTCCACGCATTTAGACTCGGCTACAACCCTTATTAAAAGGTTGGACAATAACTACAGATTAACGCACGCAACATATTTATAAATCCATGCACAAGATTTAACGCTTCAAGTCACAAG
>JAGHCP010000171.1 GCA_021160415.1 Desulfurococcales archaeon | reverse complement strand
CCCATAGCGTTATCACCGATTATATTTACCTACCGGAAAATTAAGGGGTTCTCCATCGAAAGCTTATTTAAGGGCATATATCTTTAGATATATAGTGAGACTGATGGGTAGCAGGACGTTCGACTACAGGGGGAGGCTGAGGCTACTCATACTTCACGCCGTTGAGGAAGGGTACACCCACGGCTACTCCATAATGAAGTACCTCGAGAACATCATAGGGCACTCACCGGGTGCTGGGGCAATATACCCCCACCTGAAGTTCCTCCGCGAGGCCGGTTTCCTGGAGGTCGTGCCTAAGGTGACTGCAGGTGAGAGGATGGTTAAGGAGTACAGAATAACTGAGGAGGGGAGGAGGTACTTAGAGGCGAGGAGGAAGGAGCTTCAGGAAACGCTGGGCCTCATCGAGGGCTTCAGGATCCTGCGTGAGTTGGGTTGGGACGAACTAGTGAAGAGGATTAAGTCCTTGATTAAGACGCTTCCCTCCATGAGTGAGGAGGGGAGGGAGGAAGTGAGGTCGTTGCTGAAGGGCTTCATCGAAGGGCTTGACAAGGTGGTTAAAGGTGGGTGACGCAGTAGTTGTTGACGGGCTCGTCAAGAAGTACGGCGACCTCACGGCCGTGGCCGGGATATCCTTCAAGGTCAGGGAGGGGGAGATATTCGGCTTCCTAGGCCCTAACGGGGCGGGGAAGACAACCACGATACATGTCCTGACCACCCTCCTTAAACCAACCGCCGGGAAGGCGTACGTGAACGGATACGACGTCGTTAAGGAAGCGGCGGAGGTGAGGAGGTCAATAGGCGTCGTGTTCCAGGACCCCAGCCTAGACGATCAATTAACCGCGTATGAGAACATGTTCATCCACGGCAAGATTTACGGCATCCCGACCTCGGAGCTCCGCAGAAGGATAGATGGGTTGCTGGGGTTCGTTGAGCTCAGCAAGTTCAGAGACGTTCAGGTGAAGAAGTTCTCTGGAGGGATGAGGAGGAGGTTGGAGATAGCTAGGTCCCTACTCCATAAGCCGAAGGTTCTCTTCCTCGACGAACCTACGTTAGGCCTGGATCCCCAGACAAGGGCACACATATGGGAGTACATTAGGAAGTTGAGAGATGAGGAAGGCGTCACGGTGTTCATGACAACGCACTACATGGAGGAGGCGGAGGCTTTAGCGGACAGGGTAGCCATAATTGATCACGGAAAGATAATCGCTGAGGGCACGCCTGACGAGCTGAAAAGCATAGTAGGTAACGAAATAATCTACGTGAAGTTCGAACCCGTTAATGGTGGGCCTCCATGCATACCTATAGGTGAGTGCAGGAATGTCTCCAGAAACGAAATCGCTCTGAAAGTCTGGAACGCCTCCGAAGCCCTCCCGAAGGTATTCGAGGAAGCCATGAAGTTAGGGGTGAGGATAAGGGAGGTGAGCTACAAGAGGCCAACCCTAAATGACGTTTTCCTGTACCTTACCGGCAGGGAGATCAGGGAGGAAGGCCCCGAGAGCTTAATGAAGGCCCTGGTCGTGAGGAGGAGGATGAGGTGAGCACTGTGCTGGGCGGTTTCTACGTAATGGTTTACCGGCAGGTTAAGAGGTTCTTCAGAGCTAGGTCCAGGGTTTTAGGCACGCTACTGAACCCGATAATTTGGGTGCTGTTCTTCGGGCTTGGCTGGTCGAACGTGTTCAACTTCCCGATGGCTAAGGCCATCTTCGGCGGGGTGGACTACTTAACGTTCCTAGCGCCTGGAGTGATAGGTATGACTGTCTTCACCGCAAGCTTCATCTCAGGGGTCTCCGTTATTTGGGACAAGCAGTTCGGATTCCTTAAGGAGGTCTTAGTGGCCCCGGTCTCCAGGGCTGAGGCCATGGTCGGCAGGCTCGTCGGGGACTCCCTAACAACGTTGCTGCAGGTCGCAATAATAGCGGGCCTAATGTACGTCATCGCGGGTAGCCTGAACCCATGGGGAGCTGCTCCAACGCTGCTGCTCGCCTTCCTCGCCTCCCTGGCGTTCAGCTCCCTCGGAGTCGTTTTGGCGCTGAAGATGAGGAGCATGGAGGGCTTCCAGTTAATCATTAACCTCCTGATGCTTCCACTGCTCTTCCTCTCAGGGGCTTTCTACCCGTTAAACACTATGCCTGAGTGGATGAAGGCGCTCTCCTACGTCAACCCCTTAACGTACGCTGTTGATGGGATGAGGTACTTCCTGGCGGGAACCTCAGCCATCAACCCCTTGCTGGACACAGCCGTCCTGTCAGCGCTTAGCGCAGCGCTGCTTACCGCTGCAGCAGCTCTCTTCAGGGGGGCGACGATCGACTAACCTTGTTTTATTACCTTCACACGCAATACTTAAGCGGTGCTTAAAGGAATGTTGTCGGAAAACCCGTTAAACCTCCTTAGAGGAGGTAAGCTCGGCAAGGAAGGGGTTCTTCAGGCCTTAAGGCTCGCGATCATCGGGGAGCTCGACGCGATAAACCTTTACATGCAGCTAGCTGAGGCGGTGGAGGATGAGGGGGTTAGGAAGGTTCTCGCTGACATCGCGGATGATGAGAAGACCCATGTGGGGGAGCTCCTCGCCCTCCTGAAGGAGCTGGATCCCGAGCAGGCTAAGCGCCTCGCCTCAGGGGCTGAGGAAGTGGAGGAGCTGACAGGCATTAAGTCTTAACCTCAACGCCTAGGAAGGAGGACTCAGGTATGGGGGACCTACCCCCTCTCTTCAACCCTAAGTCCGTAGCCGTCATAGGTGCTTCAGACGAGCCCACGAAGCTCGGGTACGACGTCTTCAAGAACCTGAGGAAGTACCCGCACGGGAAAGTTTACCCCATCAATGTGAGGAGGGAGTACGTTCAGGGGGTGAAGGCCTACCGCTCCGTCAAGGACGTCCCGGAAACCCCGGACCTCGCCGTGATTGTTGTCCCTAAGAGATTCGTTAAGCAGTCCCTCAAAGAGTGCGGCGAGGCAGGGGTTAAGGCGGCGATAATCATCACGGCCGGTTTCAGGGAGGCCGGCGAGGCAGGGCTTAAGGAAGAGCTCGAGCTTGTGAGGATTGCTAGGGAGTACGGGATGAGGTTCGTGGGGCCTAACTGCGTCGGCGTGATGAACGTCCCCGCAGGCCTGAACGCGACCTTCGTCATGGACGCGAAGCCCGGCTACGTAGCCTTCGTTAGTCAGAGCGGTGCCTTGGGAGGGGCGATAATATACAAGACTGTTAAGGAGTCCATAGGCTTCAGCAAGTTCGTGAGCGTCGGCAACATGGCCGACATCGACTTCTCCGACCTCATGCTTTACTTAAGGGATGACCGAGACACGAAGGCCATCGCCCTCTACGTTGAGGGGGTTAGGGACGGTAAGAGGTTCATTGAGGTGGCTGAGGAGGTTGTGAGGCGTAAGCCCGTAATCGTGCTGAAAGGTGGGAGGTTCGGGAAGGCAGCTAGGGCCGTGGCTTCCCACACAGGGTCCTTAGCAGGTAATTACAGGATATATGAAGCAGCTTTTAAGCAGTCTGGAATCCTCGAAGCCTCAACGATAGATGAGATGCTGAGCATGGCGAGGGCCTTCACGGTCCCGCTCCCCAGGACCTCCGGAGGCGTGGTGAGGGCGGCGATCCTCACCAACGCCGGCGGTGCGGGAGTGCTGGTCTCCGACGAGCTTGAGAGGAGGGGCGTGCCCGTAGCTGACTTGGAGCCGTCAACCATCGATAAGTTGAGGAAGGTACTCCCCCCGATGGCGGCCGTTAAGAACCCCGTCGACATGATAGCGAGTGCGACCGGCGAGGACTATTACAGGGTGACGAAGCTCCTGCTTAGTGACCCGAACGTCGACTTAGTCATAGCTGCGTGCGTCGTGCCCACCTTCGCGGGTATGACCCCGACAGAGCACGCGGAAGGCGTGGTTAAAGCGTGGAACGAGTCGGGAAGGGCTAAGCCCCTGCTGGCTCTCTTCATGGCTGGGGAGGTCTCCGCCAAGGCGAGGGAGTACCTTGAGAGGGAGGGCGTCCCGACCTACGAGAGGCCTGAGGACGTCGCGTCGGCGGCGGAGGCCCTAGCTAGGCAGGCCCTCAACGAAGGTGCTTGGCGGTAAGCCTTATCAGCTCGTCCTGAACGACGACGTCGTCGATGAACTCGCAGGAGGAAGAGCCGCATACCTCCAGGAGGTGCTCACCTCGAGGGTGAACCTCACCGATAACAGCGGCCTCCACGCCCGAGCTCCTCAGGAGTTTAACGGCCTCCACAGCCTTTTCCTTGGGCACCGTCGCTAGAAGGACTCCCGAGCTTATCAGCCTCAGGGGGTCAGCCCCTAAGGCTTTGCGCATCACCCACGTTTCCTTAGCGATAGGTATTGAGTCCCTGAACACCCGCACCGTGGTTCCGGACGCGTAGGCGATCTCCGTCAACCTTCCGATGACCCCTCCCTCCGTAGGGTCATGCATCGAGTTCGGGAGGCCCGCCTCAGCCAGGATGAGGGCCTCCTTAACCACGCTGACATCCCTCACGAAGCGCTTCCCAGCCTCAAGCACCTCCTCAGGAACCCCTCTTTCCTTGAGGATATTCCTGAAGTCGGTTGCGAGTACCGAAGTCCCCTCAACGCCCGCAGTCTTCGTCATGATTACGGCGTCGCCTGGCTTAGCTCCGCCCGTCCTAACAAGCTTGGGAGCTCCCCGACACCTAGAGCTGTAGATGACGTGATGGTGGAGTTCAGGCCTGGTGTGAACTCCGTGTGTCCCCCAACCACTGAAACCCCTAGCTCCTCAGCGGCCTGCTTAACTCCACCCACAACCTTCTTAAGTTCATCGACCCCCGCCTCGGGCGGTACGTGGATGTTTACCAGGACCCACCTAGGCCTCACACCGGACACTGCGATGTCGTTGCTGACTATGTGGACGCTTAACCACCCTATGAGGCTTGAAGCAGCGGTTATGCTGTCGGAGTGGATGACGAGCACCTTCCCGCCGCCTAAGTCTATCGCGGCTGAGTCCTCCCCGACTGACGGGCCGAGGATGACTTCCGGACCTACGCGTATCCCGGAGAAAACGAGCTCCTTAAGTAACTCAGGAGGCAGCTTCCCGATCATCGCCGCATCACTGAGTCATGCTTGTGGCTTAAGGTATTAAATGGAGTAAGCGTGTTAATCGATTCTCTCCACCTTTATGGCGCTCGCCGGGCATGACTCAGCGGCTGTCTTAACGCAGTCCAGCAGCTCCTCAGGGATCTCCCCTACGGAGACGTCCTCGTTACCATCAACTTCGTACTTAGGGACGACCCTGTTCTTCCCGTTATCGGTTCCAAGCATGAAGACCTTCCCGCACACCGTGGGTGCGACCCCGCACCCTATGCAAGCGGACCTATCCACCGTGACCCTATACTTAACCATTACCTCAACCCTCACCCACGCTGTTATTATTCTCACCTATCTCTATTAAGATTCTGTGGTAGGAGGTGCTGCAAGTATTACGTCACTCATGTTAATTTATTATAGGTGCGTATTAATTAGTTTCTAGTTAGATTTATTTGCACACGTTACGATTTTCAGAGGGATACAATGGTTGAGGCCTCTCAGCAGCGGTTCCCGCGTTTTCTGCTGGGGGAGCTAATTCCCGATTCCAAGGATTCGCGGAGGTGTTAAGGTCTTGGAGGTTGTTTACCTTCCTTGGAGTAAGGCTTTAGGGATGTGTTACTCGCTGGCTGAGTCAGTCATGGATTCCGGTAAGGACTTCGACGCAATAGTCACGATTTCGAGGGGAGGTTTAATCCCTGCGAGGATCGTGAGTGATGTTTTAGGGATCGACGAGTTCTACACCGTGCGGTCGAAGTTCTGGGGTATCGGTGGGCGGATAGCCCCTGAGCCCCTAGTGAAGATGTATGAGGGGGTCGACGTTAAGGGGCGGGACGTCCTCGTCGTGGATGAGGTAGTGGACACCGGGGCCACGATGGCTAAGGTCGTGAGGCTCCTACGCGGGTTGGGCGCTAAGAACATAAGGACGGCTGTGCTTCACTACAAATCCACGAGTTCCTTCATCCCGAACTACTTCGTCGAGAAGGTTGATCACTGGGTATGGATTTTCTACCCCTGGTCGTTCTCCGAGACGCTTTACGAGCTGTCGAGGAGGAGGGGAGGCGAGCTACACGAGTCCGCTAAGGCCTTGCTGAGGGAGTTAGGGGTTGAGGACGTGTTCATGGATGAGGGGCATCTCCGTAAGTCCTTAGACCTTTACGGCAAGAGGGAGTCTCAGGATGGTTGACGTCTGCCCCTTCAACTACAGGTACGGCTCCGAGAATATGAGGGAGGTCTTCAGCAGGGACTCGATGCTTAGGAGGTACGTTCAGGTAGAGGCTGCCGCTATGAGGGGTTTGGAGGCAGCAGGCCTCGCCCCGAAGGGGTGTTGGGAGGAGGTCCTTAGGTGCGGCTCCGAGTTGAGGCCGGAGGACGTGGATGAGGTTGAGGCTAGGTTGGGGCACGAGATGGCTTCCCTAGCAACCCTCCTAGGTGAGAGGTGCGGTGAGTGCGGGAAGTACGTCCATCTAGGCCTCACGAGCAATGACGTCATAGACACCGCTTGGGCCTTGGCCTTCAGGGACGCCTTAAGGATAATCTTGAAAAGGCTTGAAGGCGTGATTGAGTTCCTAGCCTCCCTCGCAGTGAAGCATTCGAGAACCGTCATGGTTGGGAGGACACACGGCGTGCACGCCATCCCCCTGACCTTCGGGTTCAAGCTCGCTAACTACGTCTACGAGCTCTCCAGGTCGTACGAGAGGCTCTGCGAGGCCTGCGGGAGGGTCGTGAAGTGCAACATATCGGGGGCTGTGGGGACGATGGCTGCGTGGGGCGGTAAGGGCTTAACCGTGAGGGACGTTGCCGCCGAGGCGCTGCGCCTTGAGCCCCACCCGATAACGACGCAGATAGCCCCCAGGGACGGGTTCGCGGAGCTCCTCGCGGACCTCGCTATACTGGCTTCGCAGCTCGACAGGCTCGCTCTGGAGGTCAGGGAGCTCTCAAGGGATGAGGTCGGCGAGGCCTTCATAGCTTCCGGGGAGGTCGGGAGCAGCACAATGCCTCACAAGAGGAACCCCACGCTCGCGGAGAGGGTTTCAGGCCTCGCCAAAGTTGCGAGGTCATTCATCATAGCTGGCCTTGAGAACATCCCGTTAATGCATGAGAGGGACTTAACGAACAGCAGCTCGGAGAGGGTCGTCATACCGCACGCCTTCCTCACTGTAGATCAGGCATTGATCGACGCTGAAGCCATACTTAAGCACCTAGTCGTGGATGAGGAGGCCATGAGGAGGAACCTGAGCATCACGAAGGGCGCGGTGATGTCTGAGTGCGTAATGGTTAAGCTAGTGCTTAAGGCTGGCATGCCGAGGCATGAGGCACACGCAGCCCTAAGGAAGCTTAGGGATGAATGCATAGCGAGGGGCGAGGACTTCCTGGAGGCTGTGAGGAAGGCCTACGGTGACTTGCTGGGTGAGGAGCTGGGGGAGTGCCTGAACCCTGAGAACTACTTAGGAAGTGCTGAGTCACTCATCCACGCAGCCCTAAAGCACTGGGAAGGTGTTAAGGGGAGGTGCGAGGGATGCTGGAGATAATCGTCGGGGGCTTCTTCGGCGACGAAGGGAAGGGGAAGATAACGGCGTACCTAGCGCTTAAGGCCAGTGCTTCCTTAGCGGTGAGGTGCGGCGCCGTTAACGCCGGGCACACCGTTACTTTTAACGGCAGGAAGTACGGTTTAAGAGTGGTTCCCTCAGCCTTCGTGAACCCCAACACCGTGTTAGCGGTGGCTCCCGGCGCGTTGGTTAGGCTGGACGTCATGAGTAGGGAGGTCGCCGGCACCGGCGTTGAGGGGAGGTTCTTCCTTGACCGCAACACAGGAATCATTGAGGAGTCCCACGTCGAGAGGGAGAGGGCGGACGCGAGGCTGTCCGGAGTAATAGGGTCCACGCTGCAGGGTGTAGGCGCGGCGATGTCCGACAGGGTGTTCCGAAGGCTGAGGCTTGCGAAGGACTTTCAGAAGCTTGAAGGGATGCTCACCGATGTTTCCGAGGAGGTTCATGAGAAGCTCCATGGGGGAGAGACAGTCCTCGTTGAGGGTACTCAGGGGACTTACTTAAGCCTTTACCACGGAACGTACCCCTACGTAACGAGCAGGGACACGACCGCCTCGGCCTTCGCTTCCGAGGTTGGGGTGGGGCCAAAGGACGTGGATGAAGTGATAGTTGTGTTCAAGGCTTACGTGACCAGGGTGGGTGCGGGGCCCCTGCCCGGCGAGTTAAGTGAGTCGGAGGCGGAAAGGCTGGGTTGGTCGGAGGTCGCCACAGTGACCGGGAGGGCTAGGAGGGCCGCTCCCTTCAACCCGGAACTGGCTAGGAGGGCCGTCATGCTTAACTCAGCTACTCAAGCGGCGGTGACTAAGGTCGACGTCCTCTTCCCGGAGGCTAAGGGGGTTAGGGAGTGGGGTAAGCTCCCTAGAGAGGTTAGGAACTGGGTTGACCTTGTTGAGGGCTTCATAGGTGTGCCGGTGACCCTCATAGGTACCGGGCCTAACCCTGAGGAAGTTGTTGATAGGAGGGCCGAGCTCGGTTTTAAACCTCAAGCCTAAATTAAGTAGGTGCTCCCTTGCGGGTCCACGGAAGGCTTGTCGGGTACTTCGACGGACTGTGCGAACCCGTCAACCCCGGAGGCGTGGCTACCTACGGGTACGTGATATACGGAGCGGACGGTGAGGTTGTTGCGGAGGGCTACGGCATCGCTGCAGTAGGAATGTTCGGCGACTACGCAACTAACAACGTAGCCGAGTACTCAGGCGTGATAGCGCTGCTGAGGAGGCTTAAGGAAATAGGTGCGAGGAACCCGTTAGTGAGGGGTGACTCCAGACTCGTCATCAAGCAGCTGAGCGGTGAGTTCAGGGTTAGGTCCCCGCGGCTGCAGCACCTTTTCACTGAGGCTAAAGCCCTACTTGATGAATTAAGTGGTGAGGTTGAGTGGGTCCCCAGGGAAAGGAATGTTGAGGCAGACAGGTTAAGCAGGGTAGCGTATGAGGAGTTCGTTAAGAGGAACCTCCCGGAATTCATGAAGCACTACTCGCACTACCTCGCCACCCCAAAACAGCTTAAGCTCATAAGAACCATGAGGTTCAAGCATCGTTGACACTCCTGAGATCTATAGCCTCAACCCCTAGCTCTCGTTGATGCTTCACTATGTATCCATCGTAGGTTAGTATGGGCATGACGTAGTTCCTAGCTTTTAGCTACGTGGAACGTGTCAAAGTAGTGCAGTTTGCGGGGGCCTCCGTACATTCTGTAAAGGTTTAATGCGTCAATAGCTATCTCAGAGGTTACGGGAAGTATTTCGTGTGGGATTGATGCCCACTTCTCAAGTAAATCTATAATTACGTCGGTATCCACACCTTTAGATCTAAAGCCCAGCAACGGCGTCGTCATAGGCTTCTGAGGAGAGGTAAGCCCTTAACTCGCCGCTAACGATCAGCTCTATTACCTCCTCTGCATTATCAGCTAATTCGTCTCCCAGTAAGTAATAGTAGAATAACACAGGTGTCGAGAAGTATATCCCCACTAACTTCTCTTCGTGGCAAACTCTTCGCCTGCCTCCTCAAGCTCCTCAACAGACTCGCCTATCTTCACAGACCCTTTAAGACTTAATGGGTCATATGAGGGGATGAAGCTCTATAACACCATCACTTCTCAGCACTATGCGGAAAGCCTTCGTCCTAAGCTTCTCCCTAATCTTTTTGGGGAGAAGTATGCGGCCCTTCCTGCCCATGATTAGCTTAAGTCTCAATTTTCCCACAAAGCAATGGGTTTTCCCATATTCAAGAAAAATATTTTCAATAATGGGATATATGCTTTGCGCCCTACCCGTAATTGTGGGTAAACTTCTACTGTGACGTTTTTGCTCGATTCGCCACGGTATGGGTTCAGATTATTATTTCCCGAAACCCGTAATGTACTCGGTGCTTAACTCATGGATCAGGAAGTTATTCAGAGAATAATATCGGAGGCTAAGTCCCTTCACAGCAAAGTCGTTGAGTGGAGGAGGGACTTCCATAAGCACCCCGAGCTTAAGTATGAGGAGGTCCGGACCTCCGGCATTGTTAAGGAGGTCCTTAAGTCCTTAGGTTACAGGATTCAGGAAGTAGCGGTTACGGGGGTCGTCGCCTCCATAGGTTCCGGCGGGCCTGTGGTTGGTTTGAGGGCGGACATGGACGC
>JAGHCP010000093.1 GCA_021160415.1 Desulfurococcales archaeon | reverse complement strand
CGCTGCGGAGCTCTATGACCTCCAATTCATAAAGCTATCAGATGAGACGTATGACTTAGCTATACATAAGGAATCGATCAACAAGCCCGTAATCAACGCTCTGATAGAATTGATGAAGTCCCAGCAATTCAAGAACCTAATATCGAAGTTCCCTGGATACAGAGAATGCGGAGATACAGGGGAAGTGATTCACGACCCAATAAACCTTTAAAACCCGCCGCATAACGAACTAAACATGGGCCGGTAGCTCAGCTGGAAGAGCGCCGCCCTCGCACGGCGGAGGCCCCGGGTTCAAATCCCGGCCGGTCCACCACCACCGGCCCACTTATAAGGTCTTATCTGAGAACGTAAATTAATTGGATTACTATATAAGCTAATTCCTTAACAAATTCACAAATTCTTCATAAGAGTGATAATTTTAGTAACTTAAAACTTGTTAAAATTTTATCCATTAAACTAGGAAAGACACGTAAAATTTATTATCATCAAATCTGATGATTAAAATGATGTGTAACTAAACATGAAGGCATACATAGCAGCCATACTTATAGCAGGTGTGATAGCTGGAACGGGCATAGGGATGGCAGCGTCCGCGATTCTCTGGCGAGGGAATGTCGGATCCTTCCATGGAAGGATAACTGTGGAGGCACCTGGAGCGACTGTTGAGGGGTTCGGAACCGAAACGCTGGATCCTGTGGAATGGACGAATACTGAGATACAGATAACCACCACATCATTCACAGTGAGCGTGTCAGGTAAAGACCCAGTAATACTGACATTATGGGTGAATACGACGACCTCGCAGGGGCTAGAAGCTCTTCAAACATGGGATTTGGCATTCCGATATCAATCTGGCGGATATCCTGAGGAATTACAATCTATAAGCTACAGCAACCCTACCCAAAACGTAAGTTTCATGTTAGAACCAGGGAACTACACCATATATGTGGATTTCCAGTACACGCCGAACCCTAACCTCCAGTCCACGACTGACTTCAACCTAGATGTTGAGGGGTTAGTTACGGGCACTTGATGTAGCACCTGCTCCTAGAGTTAAACACCTTTTTTACTTACGCAAGGAACTAAGCATTTTCCGTAGTTCTAGATGTCCAACATGCTGGAAAGTTATGAAGGGTTAAACAGGTTCTGGTGCCTCAACTAAGGAAAGCTGCTTCAGCACGTACTCCCTAATCTCCTGAGCTGAAGGTATTTCTCTCCTGAGTTTCCCGTTCTCAATCCACTTAATCATTAATTCCTCCGTACATCTGGTGGGGGTTTGACCCAGCCTAACCACTTCATAGTCTAGGACGCCGCACCTGAACACGGCCTTAGCTCCAGGATACTTCCCTTTCTTAGTGTAGGGGGTCCACACCCCTTTGACCTCCTTCTCAACGATGTCCATACTCATGTCAATGGGCTTCGGGTAGGTTATTGATGTTCCAACACCGAAGCCGTCTGCCACGTCCCTCAGCCGAGCGATTTCTCCCTCCCCTAACCCACCACTAACAAGCACCTGAACCCCATCAACTCCGGAGAGTTTGAGCGTCCACTTAATTTCCTTAATTATTTCCTTTATGTCCCCTCTCCTGCTGCGCGGTGTGTCCAGCCTTACACCCGCCAACCTCTCACCTAAGGCCTCCACGGCCTTCATGGCGGCGAATCTCTCGTCATTGAAGGTGTCCACCAGAGCTATCCTGGGAACTTCTTCCTCAACCACCTCATCAAATGCCTTCCATGCCTCGACCTCGTCTCCAAACACCCGAATTAGGGCGTGAGGCATAGTCCCTTTAGGCTTAACACCTATTGTTTCCTCGTTGAAGGCCCCCGAAACCCCGTCAACCCCACCAATATATGCAGCCCTGTCAAGCATAGGGAATATTGCGGGGTGAGCCCCTCTTAAGCCGAAGTAGAGCACCGTCTTCCCTCCAGCCAGTTTCTTAATTCTTGCAGCTCTAGTCGCGACTGAGGTGTAGTGGCGAAGGATGCCGAGGAGCGGGGTTTCCAGTAAAGCGATATCGACGTACCTCCCCTCAAGAATCATGAGGGGGAAGTTAGGCAGGACGAAAGTACCTTCGGGGAGGGACCAAACATTGATTGGACGGCCTTCAAGAAGCTTCAGAGCCTCCTCAACACCTGCGTACACCGCCCACTCAAAACCTCGGGGTAGCGAGCCTGTGTGGACCTCCATCCTAACCCTAATATCGCTAAGACCCTTAGCCTCAATTATCTTTCTGGTTCTAACGAAGTATATGTCTGTGAGCTTCCCGGACAGTATGCTGTCCTCATCTCCCATGTAGAACTTCATGCTTACCTCCTTCTAATCACTGAGGGCGGAATTTAATTACCCTTTGGTACGGGTCACCCACGCAGAGATATCTGAGAATTCATTCCTTCCGATTAACCCGAAATCCATCAAGTCGCTTAGATACTCCAGAAAGTCGCTTACTGAGAACACCTGTGCGGAGTCATCGGTTATCTCTATGACTGCGTTCTCCAAACGGATGAACTCCCCGAACCTGCCATCACGGAAAGTAACGGAGAACGTGTCCAAGCCAACCTCATCTACAGCTGTAGCTATTAAGCACCTATCACATCCCTCATACACTATCCCTTCCGAGATACGTAGGGCGGGTGGCACGGATTCCTTACACACTCCAGTACATTTGTCTATAAGCTCCCCCGCCTGCTCAACTATGTATTCCTCCAAGTCCTCCAGCTTCATCCCATCACCCTACCATTTAACTACGGCCTTACGAACCTTTTAGGCTTCAATCCATACCTCCTCAGAAACCGCTCCACATGCGGATACAGAATCACTACTTCCCAGTCAATGCAGGAAGCCAGAGCCGGATCCAAGTCTGCTAATTCAGCAACGAACGTCGCAATATCCCTGTCATCGCTGAAAGAAACCATTATAGCGGGAATTATCTCTGAACATGGCCTTAAACCCGCGCTAAGTAAGTTCTTAATACCTTTAAGCTGCAACCCAAAACCATCGGGTATTGCCCCTGTCAATTCAGCAAACTCGGAGGAACTCACACCTTTAAAGGAGACCCTCACAATAACCCCCTCCCTCTTCGCAAGTTCCTCAGCGATCCAGGGCCGGGAACCTATCAGCAACCCATTCGTTTCAACTATGAATCTGTAGTTATCCCTTAGCGATAAATCAATCAGTGACAGAAGGTGATCCACACATAAAGTTGGCTCACCCCCCGTCAACCTCAAGAGCTTATAGCCTTTCCTCACCGCAATACGCTTCAACCTCATGTAAGCCTCCTTGGGAGAGAAGTACTCACCTAAATCATACCTGTCCCTGAATCTCCACGCCCAGCAAAACTTACATGCTAAGTTACACCCAATCACATCCCCCGAAGCGATACCGCCGTACCAAGAACCCCCTCTGAACCTGTAGTACTTCCTTGAAACACTATCTCCGTTATCCCTACACACATGTTTCTCGACATACTCACCTTTCTTTATGGGGTCGTAATACATCATAATCTCAGACCGTAAAGCCTAGGCCGCTGGGCCTCCAAGAGCTCAGGCTCCCGCCCCATGAACTCCGCAGCAGTCAGAACCTTACCGCCACCCTCGTTGAGAGGAGCTATGAAGTCCACGTACTTCAGATCCCTTAGCAAGTGATGGTCAGCGACAACCATCTCAACACTGGACCGCAGAATTCTCGAGATGTTATCACGTGCTTTACGTATTGCTTCCTCAGGGAATTTAGTGCCTGAGAGATAGGTCGGAGGCCCATCCAGTATTAGGACATCTGGTCTCTTACCTATGATGAAGTCCGTGGCTCCTTCATCGACAGGCCCCTCAACATCAGATGAGAATAGGAGGGATCTGTCCCCGTCCGAGACGTAGATTTGGATGACGTAACCTAACCTATCGTTTATTCCGTGGGGGTAAGGTGGTGATATCTCAACGGTTGTCTTACCGAAAACAAGTTTCCTTTCCTCCCCAACCACGATGTCCTTAACCCTCCCCTTAACGAGCTTCAGGAAGCGAGCCGACCTCATTCTCTGGGAGTAGTTTATCTTATTTTTCGGGTCCTTGATGACCAGCAACTTCCCATCGTAGATATCCAGCGGGACGTATTTACCTGGGTCGTGATGGTCGTAATGATAGTGCGTTATGACGATCATGTCGGCCTCAGAAGCTCTCCTGGAAATCGCGGATGCGACCTCATTCAGTCTTCTCCACTCGAGCTCGTGGGGCGGGAGTGAAAAGCGCCTCGGAGCTAACGACACGGCAGGATCTATGAAGATGCTGATATCCGGGGTCTCGATGAAGGTAGCCATCGAGCGAACTCCTATGCTATCGAAGCCTATGAGCTCAACCTTCAACTTCCTCCGCCCGAGCTCAATCCTCAAGCAGCTCTTTAGGCAGGCCTCCCCTCTCCCTGACAATGTCTAGAATTATGGCGGGATAGACGTTATTCACCCCGTCGATTTCCTTGATCTCCTTTAGTTTTCTCTGCATTTCCGCACCATTCCTAGCCCAAAGCTCAATCATCACATCGTGGTCACCAGAAGTCAAGGCAACGAACACCGTGTCCTTCCTCTGCGAGAGCTTCTGCGCCACCTCCAGCAAGCACTCCGAATTAACGTTAACCCCAACCAAAGCCACGGCCGAGTAACCCAGCTTAGAAGGATTCAGCTCAACACGGTAGGCCTTTATTACTCCCTCCCTTTCAAGCCTCTGTATTCTCTTCTTGACCGCCACATCAGAAATCCCCAACTCTCTAGCTATCCAGGTAGCTGGTGTCCTGCTGTTATTGCTGAGTATCTCCAGTATCCTCAAATCTTTCTTGTCCACTCTCAACACCGCTCTTCTAATTGTTACGAAAGCTAATATGTTTAGTTCGCATTCCAACCCAAAACAGCTTTATGATTAAACCATGTCTTAAGCAAATAAAAAGACGGTCCTCAGCCGAATAGCGAGGATATACCCTCAGCGATTTCCTCCTCACTAACCTCCTTCTCCTCTTCTTCCTCTTCCTCCTTCTCCTCAGCAGGTGCCCCTGCAGGTGCAGCTGCTGCGGGTGCCGCAGCCATAGCTACAGGCGCGGCCGTCGCCTGCTTAACTACCTCATCGATATTCACTTCCTTTAAAGCAGCTACAAGCATCTTAACCCTGCTTTCATCGACTTCAATACCAGCGGCTTCCAGCACCTTCTTAACGTTCTCCTCAGATATCTCCTTACCAGCTGAGTGCAGCAGTAGTGAGGCGTACACGTACTCCATTCACTTCACCACCGATAAGTTGAGGGGTGAGGCATATTTAAGCGTTAACTATTCCCTAATTCCTGAAGCCTCAGCCTCACCCTTTCTCTCGCTTCGACGTAGTTTATTACCGCAGCCATCGCGGAGGCCGCTCTCTCAGGCATGGGGTATGCTGGAATCCTAGCGTTATTCAGCATCTCAACGGCATTATATGATTTCCTCCCCCCTATGAGGGCAACGGTAAGCGGCTTCTTAAGCCCACCCATCTCATTAACCTCCTTTATCAAGCCTTCAGCGATGTCCTCAGGGTTCGTGACAGCGGTCTCACAGTAGAGCGCGAGGACAGCGCCAACCCCTTCACTCCTTAAAGCAGCAGAAACAGCCTCCACATACCCCTCGCTTGAAATCATTCCTGTCACGTCAATGGGGTTCTTGAGCGAAGCAAATCCTGGAAGCTTGGGTCTCAACTCATTAACAAGGGGTTCTGGCGGGGTCTTAAGGGATATTCCATTTTCCGCAAGCACGTCCGTGGCTAGGACACCAGCCCCTCCGCCATTGGTGACAATGACAAGCTGGCCGCCCTCATATTGAGGTAAGTAGGAAAACGCTCGTGCCCAGTCGAAAGCCTCTTCAACAGTGCTTGCCTCCAATATACCTGTCTCCTTAAACAGCGTGGAATATACCGCGACATTACCTGCTAGAGAACCTGTATGGGAAGCGACAGCCTTAGCGCCTGCAGCAGTCTTACCCGCCTTAATTACTATTAAAGGCTTCCTCAAGGTGAAGTTCTGTGCCGCCTCCATAAACTTCTTTCCGTCTGTCACGCCTTCCAGGTAAATCAACACAACCTTAGTTTCCTCATCATCCTTAAGATAATTAAGTAAATCCGCGTCATCTATGTCGGACTTATTACCTATGGACACGATGGTGGATACCCCTATTTTCTCAACGATTGTCATCCCCATCAAGGCTATACCTAGAGCCCCCGACTGAGTTATGAAGCCTACGGATCCCTCAATAACGTCGGAAGGGCCGAAGGTTGCGTTCAGCTTCACGGGTGTGTAAACAATCCCGAAAATATTGGGACCTAAAACCCTCATCCCGTACTTCCTTGCTCTCCTAACGACCTCCTCCTCAAGGTCAGCCCTACCAATTTCCTTGAAGCCTGAAGTGATGATGACAGCTACCTTCGCCCCCTTCTTCCCGGCATCCTCAATCACTTCCGGAACGAACTGGGCAGGAACGACGACTACCACCATATCCACTTCGCCGGGTATTGAAGAAACTGTTGGGTAGGCCTTCAAACCGAGGATTTCGTCAGCCTTTGGATTAACAGGGTAAATTTTCCCCTCATACTTAGACGCTATTAAGTTCTTAACAACCGCATACCCTATCTTCCCAGGATGCCTTGAAGCACCCACTACCGCAACGGAGCGTGGCTTGAATAGGGGCTCCATCTCCTTCATTCCACACATCCCCGCAGGATTTCGAATCCATAAATAAAAAGATGTCCCTGCCTCACTCGAAAGACCTAAATGTTATGTAATATTTAACCTCATCGACGATATAGTATGGTCGAAAACGAGGCTGGAGCGCCAATGCTGAAGCATATCATCGCTTTGCTTGGAGTCACAGCTTTAGTCATGCAGGCATCCTTAACGCTATACCACGTGGAAATCACAGCACCTAAGGAAATAACGGGATGCGATGTCTTAGTGTACAAGGCAGGCATGAATATACACATAATCCAAGCATCATGCAATAATACCGAGCGAGGATTCCTACTTGAAGAACTCCTGGAAAATCAATCGCTCTGGAAAAGAATCATCGGGGCGGGAAGCAAAGGTTCACTAGACGTTCACTTCATGAGTGACCGAATCACTGTAAGGTGGTCCGCAGAATGGGAGGAAACATACCCCGTGCTAACAAGGGAGGGCGATCTCGTTCTAATATTCACATCGATAGCCATCACTACAAGCGCTTGCTATGTAATCAAAAATAGGGAGAAGTACGAGGTTGACTAATGAGCTAATCGCTGTAGCCTAGAATTCTCCCAACCAACTTACGCAGAGCTGAAACCGCCTTTCCCTTGCTTATCCTGAGTTCCTCATATATAGCATCCCATAGCCTTCCTTGAAGAGCTCGAGCAATTCCTATTACGGCCTCTTTCTCATCCACTTCACGGAGCCCTCCAGAAAGAACGGCTTTCTTCAAAACGATATTCACAGCATCAGCGACAGATTCATACGTCATTATACCCTCCACGTACGCCTTGAGCCTTTCCTCCTGGATCTCGCTTAACCTCAGCAGCGACGCGTACTCGGAGTTCTTGAGGGCCTCCCTGAAAAGGAGGTAGATCACATCAGGTTCGAAATCCCAGTAAACCGAGTGGAGGCTCTCAACAAGCTTAACGCTGAACTCCTCAATAGCCTTACTTATCAAGCGTTCCCAATCCCCGGTTAGGGGCTTAACAACTATAGATGTGTACTCACCGCTCACTCTATTCCTTTCTGGCGAGAGATGAACAGGGTAGAAGCCGTTTTTCACCCAGAAACTCATTAATTCTTTGCTCACACCGAAGCCCGCACCTACCCAATCATACCCCCGTCTCGCTGCCTCATTAACGATCTCCTTCAGAAGGTACGAACCTATCCCTAGCCCTTGAGCATCTATATGCACAGCTATCCTAACTATCCTCCATCCAATCCCCCTACCGAAATCCCTGACCCTTAAGTGCTTGAGGAGGCGGTCCGGTATTATGTTCCCAGGAATTCTGCCTCCTTGGAGGAGCTCATCGATCACATCATCTGGTAGCCCGCCCTCCTCTGCAAGCTGCGCAGCACCCACTATTTTACCGCTTCTTCGGAGCTTAACAGCCCGTATCGAGTGATGAGGGGCGTCAGCTATCCTCCCTAAGTCATCTGGCTCGTTTCTGTAGTGTGCCAGCACGTAGATCCCGAAGAGGGATGACAGCTCCTTCTCACCCTCAAGCGAGAAGAGGTACTCCGGGTCGTACTTGACGTACTCGAAATCGCCTCTCTTAATATCCTCTATATCTTCATCAGTGAGTTCCTGCGGCTCAGCGCTCAGCTTAAGCACATCAAACAGGAAGTCCTCCACGGGGTCCCCTTGGCTGTACCTTATAGGTTCCTCCATCTCATATATTAGCAGCTTTGTTTTCTTGCTCTCCTTAAGCTTCTTAAGGAATTTAACCTGGAAACCTCTCCCAGCCCCTTCATACCCGTGGACTGTGGTTGAGTAAACTGTCCTTCTGAACTTCCTCCAGATCCTGTGAAGCAGTGGAACAGGGATACCCGCAGCCTCATCAACTACGACGACATCTACCCCTAACCTAAGCACTGTGTAGGGCTCCCAGTACTCTATGCTGAACCTTTCACCCTTAACCTCAATTACGTTCCCACCCTTCACGACTTCCCTGTACTTCATACCCAGAGCATCAAGGGTTTTCTCTGCAAGCCTCATCAGTGACTGAATAGATAACGGCTCAGCGGCGGTAACGGCTATTCTTACCCTATTCTTTACCTTCAGGAGTTCTTGAATAAAGCCAACCAGGGAAATACCCACAGCACACGACTTCCCCCTCCCTCTGTCAGCCACGATCACGATAGCGATATGCTTCCTACCCGGGTTAGGCACTAAGTGGTCCTCAAACAGTTTGATAACGTTGATCTGGTCCTGCGTCAATGCCATCTCATAGATCTCCTTAGGAAACACCCTTCTTTCAGGTATCTTCAGCGGCTTCCTCTTCACATCCTTCTTTCTCCTGTACCCAGACTTTAGGAACTTACCTGTATCCGTGTCGAAAATATATATGCCGTCATGCTCATGCAGTTTTCTCACAAAGTACTTTATGAACACCTTCCTGGGGTGCGGATGGTTAGGCACCGCTAGATTGGTACGGAATATTGTGTCCCTGTCATTCCATACCCTTAAAGGTGGGGTTAGAAGAACGACTATTCCCCCGCCCTTCACAATTCCTAACAACCTACCCACGTCGTTCGGTTTTAGATCGTTGCACAAGTCAAGGATTAAGACATCAACAGTGGTCCCAAGGAACTTCTGACTGACCTCGTAGACTGATTGCTGGAAATCCACGGACCTGTCCCTGCTCAAAACATTCTTAAGTATTCTTGCCCTGATCCTTCCGTCAGGGAACTCATCGTGAAACACATGCACAATTGAAGCTCTCTGCTTTATGAAGCCTGAGCGCAGAAGCTTTGACACATACTTCCTCACAACGTCAGCAGCTATTCCACCTACCTTGTAAGGGTCGTCGCCGCTGATGACTACGAGTCTTCTCTCCTTAGAGATAAGTGCATTTCTTGCATCAGCGATCAACTTCTTGGTGAACCTACGGTAGTCATCACCCACCACCTCCCTTAACTTCTTCCTTAACTCGTTTATGCTGGTCTTCCCTACCATGCTGAACCACCTATGAACCCCCTACCCACTACGTGGAGGGCGGATTGCTGGGCGTACTTCATGAGTCTTCAGATTAGATCACATCACCATTTGCTTGAGGCTCTTGTAGGTTTTCTGGTACCTCTCCATGATTTCCTTCGTTAGCGACGGTCTAACAACCTTCAGCGCCTTCAGGAAGTACTCCATGCTCAAAGGTCTCGGCTCAAACTTATCCCTCAAGGCCAGTATAACGGCTTCCCTCACCAGGGCCTCTAGATCAGCTCCCGAATAACCCTCCGTCATTTCAGCGATCTTCTCAAGGTCAACATCGTTTGCTAATGGGACCTTCCTAGTATGGACCTTCAGGATTTCATACCTAGTTTTCCTGTCTGGAGGCGGTACGTATATTATGCGGTCAAACCTGCCTGGCCTGAGGAGAGCTGGGTCTATTATGTCAGCCCTATTAGTTGCGCCTATTACGACCACGTTTTTCATTGTCTGAATACCGTCCATCTCCGCAAGCATCTGATTAACTATCCTATCAGTTACGCCTGAATCATGCCTGAAACCTCTTGCAGGCGCTATCGAATCTATCTCGTCAAAGAATACCACAGCAGGCGCAACCTGCCTGGCTCTGCGGAATATTTCCCTTACTGCTTTCTCTGATTCCCCT
>JAGHCP010000147.1 GCA_021160415.1 Desulfurococcales archaeon | reverse complement strand
CTGTGCTTAGCTGGAATCACAGCCCCTGCTTTTCTGTACATCCTCCTCTTCTTAACTATTTTAATGGCTTTAATTCCCTCCTCACCGGGAGGGACTAGGAGCTTAGTAAGAACACCTGGCTCAACTATTGCTCCCTCACCAACTATACTATATCCAAGGAAGGAAGACCTTCCTACACTCGCCCCTTCACTAATCAGCGACCACACAACTTCTGAGTAGCTCCCAAGGGTCGCATCAGCCTCAATATCTGTGTAGGGTCGGACGAAAGTGTGTGTCCCCACCATCACATCTTTTCCTATGTACGCCGGACCCTTAATCACCGCATAATGTTCAACAACAGCTCCATCATCGATAAACACAGGGCCCTCAATTACAGCTGTCCGCGACACTTCCGCTTTGCTGGATATGTACGTGCCGCTGAAACCCTTCATTATGTAGTACATAGCCTCCAATGCATTGATAGGGTATCCGAGATCCACCCACACCCCGCTCCACAGCACAGTCCTTATGGAACCGCCCCCATTGACGTACTTATTAACCGCCTCCTGGAGGGACTTCTCAGATCGAATGAGATCCATGAGCTCAAAATTAAGTACTGCGATACCTCCGAAAGCGTATGCGCCTTCTACTTCCCTCTCTGGCTTCTCAACGAACGAGACAACCCTGCCTTCAGGGTCTACGGAAACTGCGCCATACAGCCGTATGTCCTCGTTAGGAACAACTAGGAAGACAGGGTCCCCGGAGTCCATACCTAGGCTCGCAGTCAGCAGGTAAGCCTCAGGTTCCACCATAGTATCCCCGTAAATTAGGAGGGCGTTCCTCGAAAGCTCCTCAGAAGCGGAGAGCATAGCGCCCACAACTTCGGGGGATTGCTGAGGCCTTACCTCGAAAGTCATTTCCCTCCCTAAACGCGTTGTCAGGTCTTCGAATTCGGCAGGCTTATCCGTAACTATGACTACCTCCCTGACTCCGGATTTCTTGAGATTCCGCAACACTCTCTCTAGGAATGGCCTCCCGCAAATATTCATAAGCACCTTAGGCTTTCCGCCTGTGACTACCCTCAGGCCTTTCCCAGACCCCCCAGCGAGTACGACCGCTTTCATGCACACCACCTAAACAACCGTTACGGTTTTCGCGAGATTCCTGGGTTTATCTGGGTCGTAACCTTTCGCAACAGCTGTGTAGTAAGCGATAAGTTGGTATGGGAGGACATATAGAACCGCTGAAGCTGTTGACGGCAGTTCCGGCATCGGGAAGGCAACATCGACGTTCCTCAGCAACTCATACGCATTCTTGGGTGCTACTGCAAGCGTCCACGCGTAGCGAGCCCTCATCTCCTCTACATTGCTTTTAATGAGTTCGCTTTCATCCAGCGAGAGCGCTGTGAAGACTACAGGGAAACCTTCCTCCACAAGCGCAATAGGTCCATGTTTGGATTCTCCGGCAGGGTATGCTTCAGCATGCACGTAAGCGACTTCCTTCAGTTTCAAAGCACCTTCCATAGACACAGGGAGTCCGAAGCCACGGCCTAAGTAGAAAGCATGTTCCTTCTCAGCCATTGTCTTAGCTACAGTCTTAGCCCTGGCTTCGAAAACGCTTATGATGTGGGAAGCGATTTCCGGGACTTTGCCCAGCACCTTGGCGTGATTAGAGGCTTCAGCCTCACTTAACACACCTCTCAACCTCCCCACCTCTACTGAGAGGAGGGCGAAGGTAAGTACTTGCGTGGTGAAGGTCTTAGTCGCAGCCACCCCTATCTCAGGGCCTGCCCTCGTATATATAGCTAAGTCTGCCTCCCTAGGTATCGCGGAGTCAACTACGTTAGATAACGCAACCACCTTAGCTCCCTTACCCTTTGCCGCTCTAGCAGCTAGTAGAGTATCTATGGTTTCACCAGACTGACTAACTGCTATGACTACGTCTCCCTCGCTCACGGAGCGCGCATACCACCTCATCTCTGACGATATCAGCGCTTGGGCAGGTAACCCCCCTAAATTGCTGAGCATTAGAGCTCCTATGTAGGAGGCATGATAAGAAGTCCCGGCACCCACAACTATAACTCTTGAAGCGCCTCGTAATTCCTTAGCGACGTCCCTCACTATTTCCCTTACTCCGGCGAGTGTGGAGGAAAGCGCCCTCGGCTGCTCATGTATTTCCTTAAGCATGAAGTGAGGGAAACCCTCCTTCATAGCCATTTCAGGGGTCCATTCAACAACCCTCACCCTTGGATGGAGGTCAACACTCATCCACTCAATGCTGTTCTCCCCCACACGTTTCCCCCTCTCCATGACGACCTCAGAGGAGGTTATGTAGCCTACCTCATCATCCCTCACAACCACTACCTTCCTAGTGTACTTCAGGAATGCAGGTATGTCGCTGGCGAGGAAGTTAACTCCATCTCCAAGCCCAATAACTAGGGGTGATGTGTGCCTCGCGAAGAAAACCTTGCTGGGCTCATCCATATCTAACGCCACTAACGCATATGCTCCTTTCAATTCCTTAACTGCTGACTTAAAGGCTTCATAGGGTTGCATCCCCTGCTTTTTGAATTCCTCAATGAGGTGAGGTATGACCTCAGTGTCAGTATCGGAAACAAACTTATGTCCTTCCTTAATCAAGCGATCCTTAATCTCACGCCAGTTCTCGATTATGCCATTATGAGCTACAGCTACCCTACCAGTACAATCCACGTGAGGGTGTGAGTTCACGTCGCTCGGGGGGCCGTGCGTTGCCCACCTAGTATGCCCTATCCCGACCAAGCCGTCGAATAGTGAGAACCGAGCTTAGCAGTTACGGAGTCTATCATCCCTTTAGACTTCCTTATGACTAGCTTCCCATCATTGGTTATGATTGCGAAGCCCACGGAGTCATAGCCCCTGTACTCAAGCGACTTCAAGGACTCCCGGATCACCTCCCCTAAAGACTTTTGAAGGGAACCCGGCGATGAAGCGATCGCGATAATACCGCAGGCCATACCTCACCCACCAATCTTAATGTTATCGTGTAGACACACATAATTACCGTTTCGTTGAGAGCCTCCCCATATCGAAGTGGCCAAGTAGAGGCTCGCAAGTCATGAATATGGAGTGGCCCGCCCTTATTGTGGATGAGCGTAGCATGCCTACCCTATCCGGTATGAGTTCCATTAATTTTGTAAGCTCCTTAGGGACGTCAAGCATCTCTAAGAATTCCCTTTCACTCCTGAATATTATCTTGGTGTTGGTGAGCTGGAGCACTATCTTATGCACGTCTTTAGGGGAGTGAGTTGAGAAAATGAGACCTAGTCCCCTAGCCCTGCCCAGTCTCGCTACGCGGGAAATGAAGTCCGCGAGGATTTCAACCTCTTCCTTGCTTGTTCCCTCAGAGGGGAAAAACCTGTGCGCCTCATCCAATATGACCAATGTCGGAGTCGTTAATCCCTCACCTGCCTTTTTCCATATGTAGAGCTCCCTCAGAAGCTCGTATGTGATCAGATTAAGGGTTATGTAGTGAGATCCCCTCATAGCCGCGTAATCCAGGTCAAGAATCACGGGTTCCTTTGACTTACTCATTAAGGAGGTTAAGTCCGGCATCCCCACAGGTCTCCTATCCACTAAGGCATCTATTTCCTCCGCACTTGCGATGAAGTTTATGGCCCTCTCAACATTTTCCAACGTTCTTCTATGGAGTTTGAGGTCATCCAGGATCTTCGAGAAATGAGTCTCTAATGCCCTGTAGAGGTGGGTGAAGTTCGAGATCCCACCTTCAATATCTTCCAGGTAGTTAACTATG
>JAGHCP010000119.1 GCA_021160415.1 Desulfurococcales archaeon | reverse complement strand
CGTACGTAGGCTCCGAAGCAAGAATTACACTAGGCTCATCCCCTGTAAAGTAGGTGTAAAGCGATGGCGGTGTTCTGGAGACGCTTTTACCTACCCGGATAATTATATCATCACCATCCCTAGTTAATGATGGGTTCACCCCTAAGCTTAATAGCAATAGGAAGACCTGCTTCGCGAGAACCTCACTGCGCGTGGAATACATCACGTCACCGTATTTGTCGATCCTTCCGTCGACATCCAGAAGCCCTTTAATGTAGGCCGCGATTACTTCCTTACCCGCATTAATGATTATCTTCGGAACTTTCTTAGTTCTAGCAGTACCGAGAGCACCTAATGCTTTAAATAACAGGTAAAGTACACGGGATGATATTAGTACTACTGTTCCCTTCCTTCCCTTCTTGATTTTAGGTTTAACGCCGAACTTCCTCTCAATTACCTCAGCGGCCCTCACCGCTTTTTCATGTTCAGCTGGACCTAAATTGAAGGTCAAGTACCTTCCTTTGCTGCCACTACCCTCAGCCGTGTAGAGCCCAAGAACCCATGCAAGGTCCTCATCGACCTTAACTCTGTTCACTATCTTTATTCTAGACCGAGACATCACTACGTAGTTAGCCGTAGCTAGCTGCTCATCACTTGCTTCTGCTAACCTAACCTTCCTCCCTGACCCGTCTACTACCTTGATGGTTGTGCCGAGCTTCCTGAAGTCTTCAGTACCCATTAGGGCCCTCCTTAACTCCTCAGCAACCTTTATCTCCGGGTACCCTTCCCTATGTAGTGAAGGCATTCTTTCCGCAACTACTACGTAATCCCCTGGCCTAATTCTGTATGCAGGCTCCACAACCACCTTACCGTTACGGAACACAAACAAGGAATGAGCCTTAGTAACCCTTACCGTGCCCCTCCCTTTCAGCTTAATTTTCAGTATCTTATCCTTGATGCGGTGCCTGTAGATATACCCTACAGCATCCCACCTTATGTTGCCATGCAGAGGATCCCATGACATGACGGCTATTGGTGCTAGAGCTCTTTCTTTAGGTTTGTTACGGGTGAAGTACCTCCCAACGAGCTCCTCTACGGGACCTATCATAACTTCATCCGTAAGCAGATCCTTGACGACGACGACTTCATCAGCCGGCACGCTGTCTGTAAGTATGTAGATGGGGAGACCTAGTTCTTCGTTTAATCTTCTGACGAATCTTCTGGTTGCTCTGTCTGGTTGTCCGGCGCTGGTTATTAGGAGTGCCTTGTATTTCCTCCAGAAGCCTGCCCTGTGGAGCTGCTGGAAAACTGCATCCTTCTCTATAACTAGAACGAACTCGGCGTTAACGTCTTTGAACTCTATGAGGTCTGGTGTTGGCTCTATCGAGTAGGCCCCGTGACCCATCTTGCTTAGATCTATTATGTCGTCGCCTGACCTTATCCTCATATCACCTACGACTTTACCTTTCTCCTTGCTTAGAATTAGCATGTCCTCCCTGAGCATACCTATGAGTACCTCAATGTCCCTGATGACGGAGTCCGACTCTTTCTGCTCTCTCCACGTTTCCTCATGCTTTATCTTACCTGATGCGAGATCACGGTATCTGATGGTGTGCTTACCTCTGTAGTAGAGATCTCTGATAGTTGGGAACTCGTTGTTTGCTAGGGCCTCATAAATTATGCTGGCCATGAGGACCGTCTGCATGAATTTCTTGGCCTCACCTACATTGAGGAATGACCTCTTAAGAGTAGCGTCACCTATTCGTAAGTGCCCAAGCTCAACATCAAAGACCGTGTTAGCTAGTGTTCTCTTCTTAATTACGAGTGTTGGGGTCCTACCTGCGAGGATATCCCTAGCTAGCTTAGCGAATTCCTTCCTCATCTTCTTAAGGACTTTCTCCCTGACCTTCAGATCCACTGAGGATATGTAAGTTGACATCCTGGCCACCTAACCCAATAAACATTTATTCTAAAGCAACCACAACCTCATCCACCGAGTTTATCCTCATCGCGCGGAGCTTCATATTAACCATTTTCAGCAATTCCTTCTCAAGCATGTCCTCCTTCACGTCACCGACTATCTTCTTGAGGGACCTGACAAGTTCAGGTATGTACTTAACTATCGCTACCGCCCTCTCAGCTTCCTCCCTTTCCCTCCTCTTCTTCATTAGGTACCTCCTTAACCTCCTAGCGACCTCCCTAACCGCAAGCTCTATCTCCTTCTGCACCTCTGGCACATCCGCCACGGACTCCTTACCGACACCCTTGTAGGGCACTTTAGTGCTGCATATGTGCACAAGCACGGCCAAAGGGGCTGGGAATGACACCCCATAAACCCCCCAATCAATGGTGTCTATCACTTTACGCGAGACGTCGGAGCCCTCATCGTAGAGGAGGGGTATCTTATTCGCGTAGCGGTAGAGCACAGGTTTATCTGAGGGCTGTATCTCCCCTCCGTACGCTATGCCTGCCTCAACTATGAAGGCATGCCCTCCGTAAACGGAGGGCTTCCTAGTGACTGCTGCGACGAACTCGGGTTTAAGCACGGCCTTAAGGCCTGCCTCAATTATTTCGGGACCGACGAAAGAAAGGTGATCCCCTTTCGGGGGCTTTATCTTATCGTCCTCTTTAATCGCTCTAACCAGCCTCTCAACTTCATGGCCCCTTAACGACTTCGGGCTCTTCCTTGGGTCAAGCCCTGCCCTGCTGATGATTCTTAGAGCCGTTACTTCACCCACGCTTTGAAATTCCTTCACCAGAAAATCCTTCAACGTCTTAGCTTTGGTTGCTGATGCCATCATCTTAAGCATCTCCAAGTCCACGCCCTTGGGGTGCGGCTTAACTTCCCTCGGAGGTATTGGTAGTTTAGATATGCTTCTCTCGAAGTAGAGAACGTTTCCCTCAGGGTCCTCGAAAATTATGTCTGCGTAGGGAGCTATTATCGCCGTGCGCTTAAGGTATTCGTAGATCTTGGACTTCGACCTCATCCAGTCCCCTTCCAGGTAAATCCTCACGGAAGTCCCGTGCCACTCACTCAGCTTGGAGTAGGAACCCTTCTTAACTATGGAGGGGGTGTTAGACTTGATGTTTATCGATACCTTGAAGTGATGAATCCTCTTGCTTAATATTGTGGATGTGACGACCTCGACAGGCTTGCCAGCCGTCATCTGACCGTAAAGCACAGCCATCTTAGCTCCTAAACCGAACATACCCCTGGTCTGCCTAAGCACGTACTTCGAGCTGTAGAGGAGTTGTCCGAAGGCCTGAGGCACATGCGCCGGCGGAATCCCTATCCCGTTATCCTCAACGGTAACGCTGAAGAACCTGTCCTCACCCTCCCTCCTAACAACGACCTTGATGACGGGCCTAATCATGTGGGAATCGGTGGCGTCGAGGGCGTTCTCGATGAGCTCCCTCACAGTTTGGTAAAGAGCTCTTGCGGGGTTGCTGAAGCCTGCTAACTCCTTGTTGCGGTAGAAGAACTCCGACGGTGTTAAAGCCCTGAACCTCTCTACCGCCGCTTCCGTCACCAACACCACCTTAGTTTTTAAGGGCTTGTAAGCTTTTAAAGAGTCAATTAAATCAAGTTTAAAGATTTAAAGAACTGATTAGAGGATCCCTGCCGCAATTATCGGTAGGAGGACTGTCACATCCCCGTACACGGTGACGTGCTTACCTGAAGGCTTCAGCTTCCCCCAAGTTATTGCCTCCCTTGTCTTAGCACCGCTTAAACTCCCATCCCACTCCACGGCAGTCGTGATGTATACGGCGTAATCCAACCCGTCTTTGAATTGATTCCACCAGATCGTATGGTGCTTGCTGATCCCTCCACCAAGTATTAAGGCGGCACTTACTTCGGAGTTGAAAACCAAGTCCGACAATTCCTTCATGTCCTTGAAGAGATTTATCTTCAGCCCAGTGAACTGAGACTGGATAAATAGGTTGGTGCCGAAGGCACCGTCAACGAATCCTGGAACGTATACCCTCACCCCTTTCCGGTAGGCCGCCCCTAGGATGGAGTCCCGGTTCTCGCTGAGGAGTTCCCCAGCTAACTGCAGCAGCTCCCTAATGCCCCACTCTCTCTTCTGGCTAACGGCACTCTCAACTAGTTTCTTAACGAATTCCTCAACAGTCAGGCCATAGGAGTCGAAAGGAATAAACACGTTACCTAAGCGATGGTAGCCCTTACTTTTGAGGTAGGCGTCGTCCGCCTCAAAGAAACCCTTAAGGTACTTCCCGCCAGTAGCTCTCGCTATGTCGTGGTCCAGCGTCCCGCAGGTCGTCACGACGACGTCGAACAACCCGCTCTCCACGAGCTGGGTCAGGACACCCCTCAACCCGGTCGCGACTACGTTGGCGGTGAAAGACAGGAACCTAAGATCCGCCTTCTTCAGTCCTTCCCGGAGTATGTCTACAGCCTGAGCTACGTGCTGGGCTGTGAAGCCATGCATGTCCTTGAAAGCACTTATGAGGTCAGAGAGCTTCATATCCGGGCTGACACGTACGTCACGCACTTCCTCGAACTTCAAGGCAGTTCAACCTCACCTAACATATCTACCGGCACTTTTCTTTGTTCGCGTGTCCTGAGGTTCTTGATGGTTACGGCTCTCTCCTGGAACTCCTTCGCACCAACTATGCCTACGTAATCGAATCCCTCCTTAGAGGCGTAGCTCAGCATCTCAGAAACTTTCTTCCTGAATCTGACGTCCACGGCGAACCCGGCCTTCCTTAACCTCGTGGAGACCTCGTCAGCGAACTGAACGTCGCTACCCATGCATATGAGTAGCAATCTCCTAGGGGATGCAGGGAACGACCACCCTGACGCTTTTAGGGCTATATGGAGCCTGTCTATACCTAAGGAGTAGCCTGTGGAGGGAGTTTCCGACCCTCCGTAGAGGGATATCAGCGTGTCATACCTCCCCCCACCTCCTATGCTGAAGTTCAGGTATGGGGTCTTGACCTCGAATATGAAGCCCGTGTAGTAAGCTAATCCCCTAGCAAACCCCAGGTCAATGTAGGGGTTGCCCACGCCTACGTTCTTAGCGACCTCCAGTATAGACCTCAACCTGCTGAAATCCTCCTCAACATAGTTCGGGAGCCTGAGCTCTCTGAAGAGCGCATCAAGTTTCTCGGGGTCCTCAACCCTTAATCCGGAGAGGGACTCCACCACTTCAGCCTCGGCTTCCGGGTACTTCCTAAGCTCTTCCAGTGCATTATCAAGCTCACCCTTATCTAAGTAGTGAATAACGAGATCCTGAACATCCTCAGGCACACCCCACCTCCTGAACATCTTCCTGTAGATGCCGACGGAATTCATCTTCACCTCGTAATTCCTTAACCCTACAGCCCTGTAGTAATCTCTGATCGTAAGAAGTAGCTCGATGTCAGAGAACACTGAGGCGTCGCCTACGTACTCAACGCCTGCCTGAATGAACTCCCTAAACCTACCTTTCTGGGGTTCCTCATACCTGAACGCGGAGCCGAAGTAGTACAGCTTCACAGGCTTGGGCTTAACAGTAAGGGACCTGAGGTAGAGCCTCACAACCCCTGCCGTGAACTCAGGCCTTAAGCAGACCCTTCGCCCCGCCTTATCGTCGAAGACGTACATGCTGCGGCTTATTTCAGGGCCGGACTTAACCTCGAAGAGCTTGAATAGCTCAACAGTCGGGACAATAACCGCTGAATACCCGTATGACCTTAAAACGTCTGCGAAAGTGCTCTCCAACCATATAATCTCCTCAGAGTCAGGGGGGAGAATGTCCCTCATACCTCTGACGGGGTTTAACTGAATCTTACTCACCTTGAACACCTCCTCCCAGATCCGAAGACCTTTGAGCCCTTACGGCGTAGTAAGTTACGTCCCCGTTACCGTCAACTAAGGCGATCACGGGGTTAAACCCCTTAAGAACCGCTTCGTTGACCCACGAATATATAGTTTCTGCTCTGACCGGGGAGTTCTCCTCAGCTACGAACACCAGGAACTGCTGAGACCCTTCCAAAACCAAAGTGTTGCTGGAGTAACCCACCCTCGCTTTCCTTCCCCTACTCCTTAAATCGAGGAGCACAGTAAATCTTATCCAGTCATCCTTGCTGAAAGAGTACTTCCTGAACAGAGCCTCCAGGCTGAGGACATCACCCCCGCCCTCCACCAGCTTGATTACTTTAGTGAAGACGAGGTACGCAGCCTCCGCTACGTCTAGAACCCACTCACCGGTAATCAGCTTAGCGCCTAAGCCGAACCTCTGAAGTGCGTCCTCACACTCCTGAACCACTAGCCTCCCTTCCCTCACTTCCTTAATGCGGCAACTATCCAAATCCCCGGACCTGAGGTGATTATTAATCAAGACCTAAATAATGATTAGTGGGTGTGCACGTTTGGAGATAAAATCCATCGAATGGTTGGACGGCAGGGTAAGGTGGTTAAACACCCTCAAAATTCCTTGGGAGGAGGAATACGTCGAGACAGCTGACTATGAGAGGGTGGCCGTCGCCATAGAGACCATGGAGATAAGAGGGGCTCCAGCGATAGGTGTTGCGGCGGCCTTCGGAGTCGCACTCGCGGCATACCACTCGAACGCGGAAACCGTTGAGGACCTGAGGAGGGATGTTGAGGAAGCTGTTGAGAGGCTGGCACGAACCAGGCCAACAGCGGTTAATCTGTTTTGGGCACTTAAGAGAATGAGGGATTTGCTGAGCTCTGACTGGCCCACCGCCGATGAACTCCGGGAAGCAATTGTGAATGAAGCCATTAGGATATACGAAGAAGACGTGAGGACCAATAAAGCTATCGGCGAGGTCGGCAAGGAAGTCATAGAGGACGGCGACACCGTACTCACCCACTGCAACACAGGCGCCTTAGCTACCGCCGGATACGGGACCGCATTAGGCGTCATCAGGTCTGCTTGGCGTGAAGGCAAGAAAATCAAGGTGATAGCTACTGAGACAAGACCTGTGCTTCAAGGTGCCAGACTCACTGTGTGGGAACTGGTTAAGGAGGGGATCCCTGTCACCTTAATAACGGACAACATGGTTGGGTACGTCATGAGTAAAGGACTAGCCAATAAGGTCATTCTACATGCAGACAGCATCATACTAATGGGACAGGTTGTAAATAAGTTAGGGAAAATGGGATAAGGAGT
>JAGHCP010000033.1 GCA_021160415.1 Desulfurococcales archaeon | reverse complement strand
GTTTTCAGTCATGTACATCCAGACCTGCATTACGTCGCACTTCTCGCAGTCAGCTAACGCGTAAAGGAGGTCTCTCTCCGTTATTATACCCTCAACCCTGCCTTCATAGTCAACCACTATGAGGCTGCCTATGCCTTCCTTCTTCATTAACTTAGCGGCTTCCTTCAGTGTTGCGTCTCTGCTGATAGTGACTGGGGGCGATGACATTATGTCTTCAGCTCTGAGAGGTATTTTCCTTCTTCTTGTGAGCACCATTTTAAATCCCCCAATTAAATATATACCAGTTTAATTAATAAACATATTGATTTAAACTGTAAATTACATGTTTTAGTAGAATCTAAGAATACTTTCACGTAGCTCTCCCTCCCCAAGAAAGGAAGTTACAGTATCCCTTAATTCGTAATACCTGCGACCTCTGTGAGGTGATGGGGGACGGTTCTAGCAACTAGGATGCCGTTAATAGATAGGCTTGCTAGCCCAGTGTTCACTGGATGGATCGTTGAGTACTTCGGGGATTGGGGCGTGGTTAACCTCTTGATGCATAGGGTTATCGCCGCGAACGCCGCCGGTGACGGCGTTGCCGTAGTTCTGGTGCAGGACTTCGGAGGCTTCAACCCCTACTTGGTGAGGAGGTTCTGCATGTTCTTCGGGACGGACTTCAGTAAGGTGGTCGTGTCTAGGGCCTTCAAGCTCGAGGATGCCTTAGCTGCGTTAAGCGCCGCACTACGTGAGGGCTTCAGCAGGGTGGTTGTTGCGGATCCTTACCTTCACCTCCCCCAAGATCCTAGGAGGTACTGGGAGGCGACCCCCCTCACCGCTGGGCTCAGGGCGTTAGCTCAGGGAGGGGCGGAGGTGGCGGTGTTCAACAGGGTGAGCAGGTTCGGGTCGTACAGGCCTGAGGGAGGGAACTTCCACCACCACTCAACGCATGTCATGATTAGGTTTAGGAAGGGCAGGAGGGGCATTAGGGTCGACTTAGTGAAGCACCCGCTCAAGCCTGAGGAAACGGTCTACATCGACGTTAAGGACATCTACCTGCCGAGAAGTAGGCCTACACTCACGAAGTGGGTGGGTGTGGCGTAGTGGGGAGAACGGCACCAACACTTAGGGCTGCAGTTAGGGCGGAGATCGCTAGGCTGAGGAAACTGCTTAGGTTCGTCAGGGATGAGGAGTTAAGGGAGGCCCTTGAGGACGGACTTAACCATGCTGAGGAGCTCCACGACACCTACATCTCCACGGAACCTCCCATGGACCCCATGGAGGTCGTGCTCATGTCCATGATAGCTGAGCTTTACAGGAGGCTCAGGCGCCGTGAAGGCCTGGGTTCTCGATGTGAGGGCGGGTAGGTACGGCGCTGTAGCCACCTTCATAGATGAGGAAGGCTCGGTCACCTTAAGGGAGCTCCCCCTCAGCTACACTGCCTATATTCAGCCGAGAGGCGTCGATGTTGAGTGGCTCGCTGGAAAGGTCTGGGAGCACCCAGAAGTTAAGGATGTGAGGGTTGAGGAGTGGAGGGCTCCCCCATGGTATGACAGGCACGTGCAAGTGATTAAGGTCATGACCGACAGCCTTCAGTGCGTCTACGACGTGGTGAGGCGTGTGGAGGGGTTAGGGTGGGGTGTTAAAGTCAATGACTACCCCAACCCACTGGTTAGAGCTCTCTGGGAGGTAGGGCTTAACCCGTGCGGGGAGGTGGATCCTGCGGCAGGTAAGCCTGTGGGGAGTGACGGCGATCCGCTGCTGGAGGAGCCCCCTTACAGGGTGGTTGAAGTGAGGTTTGACCCGCTCAGGGAGTTTTTCTTAGTGGTTTCTAACAGGGTTAAGACTATCGTCACCCGTGAGGGGCTTAAGGCCTTGAACCACGTGTTTAGGGGCGCACACATCCTCCTACTGGGGGAGCGGGTTAGGTTGAGCGACCTACCTCATGAAGCGATGCACATGCCCGTAGTGACTAAGGCGAATTACCTCGTAGGGATTCACGGGTTGGTGGAGTGGTGCAGGGTTTCCTGGATCCCTATAAGGCTCCTCGGAAATGCGTCAATAGGTAAGGTCTTAACCACTGTTGAGGCTTTCGAGGCCCTTAAACGTGGTTACTTAATCCCTGCAAAGGTCGGGAGGGCTGAGACCTTCAGGCCTGCGGAGGAGCTAATAATCGCTGATAGGGGAGGGGTAGTCATAACCCCTCCGCGGGGGATTCACTTCAACGTAGCTCAGCTAGACTTCAACTCCCTCTACCCCACAATAATGTGGAGGTTCAACGTATCCCCCGAAACTGTTGGGAGGCCTGGATGCTCAAGGAGCTTCAAGGTCCCTGAGCTTGGTAGGGAGGTCTGTATGGACTTCGAGGGCGTGGTTCCGGCAGCGCTTAAGTCACTAATAAAGAGGAGGGAGGTCTTAAGGAGGGCTTCACGTGACCCTCACCTGCCAGCGGAGTTCAGGGGGGTTCTCGACGAGAGGCAGAAGGCACTTAAGTGGATCCTCGTCGCATCCTTCGGCTACTTAGGCTACAGGAACTCCAGGTTCGGGAAGATAGAGGCCTACGAATGCGTAACGGCTCTGGCCAGACACGTCCTTAAGGAAGCTGTGAGGTTAGCTGAGTCATCGGGTTTTAAAGTGCTTCACGCAATAGTTGATTCCATATTCGTGAGTAAGGGAGGGGGTTCTGAGGAGGACTACGCGGTGCTGGCGACCGAGTTAAGCAGGGAGGTAGGGATAGGGGTTAAGGTGGAAGGGATTTACGACTGGGTGGCGTTCCCCCCAACCTCTGAGGGAGTACCTTCACCGATGAAGTACTTCGGGAGGCTCAGGGATGGTTCGTTGGTGGTGAAGGGTTTGAGATGCGTTAAGTCTTCAGAGCCCCTCATCGTTAGGGAGGCTCAGCTTGAAGCCCTCAAAGCCCTCGTAGCTGGTAGGGATGCTGAGGGTTTAAGGGAAGCCCTCGTCAACGCTGCCCAAGTTATGAGGACGTACATCAGAAGGGTGCTTGACGGTAATGTAACGCAGGAGGAGCTCGCCATCAGAAAGAGATTAAGGAGAGGTTCCTACAGATACATGCAGCCCCACGTTAGGGCAGCTATGGCTGCGCACCTCAAAAGCGGTGTGGTGGAGTACGTAATTGCGTCGGTTCCTTACCCTGTTGGTAGGGGGCGCGGTTACTCACCCTCCTACTATGTTAAGTCCTTGCTTAAGGCTTGGCGGGAGATAGCTGAACCGGTTGCTGAGGGTTTAAGGCTACGGGAGTTACTCAACATCGAAAGGTATTTCAAGGAGCTCCTTGGATCTGCGGAACCTGACCTTACCTAACCTGATCCTACCGACGTACCTGGACGAGGGCACGTGTTCCTTATTACATGCGTTAATGTTCCAAATACCTCCCTCCCGTCACGCACGATCACAACCCTCAGAACCCTTACCTCAGGCGGAACCGGGAAGAGGTCGTAGATCACGTTCCCGAACTTCCTCTCAGCCTCCTCCCTAGGAAGCTCCAACACCTCTATAGGGTAGTCCTCCTCAACGGCTTTATTCGCGAATTCCTCAATCCTCCTAACCTCTTCCTCCGTCGGTTTCCTCACGTACTTAACGGTTAGCCTGCAGTGGTTCCCGTCCACGTATGTGGAGGCTGTCCACATAGCGTCCTTCCCCAAAACAGCCACTACGGTCCCCTTAACTATGTGGAGAGCTGTATGTGTCCTTACCTCTGTAGGGAACTCAGCTGGAGTGGTGTCCATGACCTCTCACATCTGAGGTGGTGGTCAAGGATTATTAAGCTGATCTGAAAGTGCTTCACCATTTGTGTGTAAATAAAATTATTTAGGATGAGGTATCAGCTTAATTACCCATGTTTAATGTTTCGACGGGAGTGGAACATGGATCCTGTCCTAAGCAAGGTGTGGGTAAGGGATGAAGTTCTGAGGTCTTGGCTTGAGGAGGACGTCGGGATTGTTGACCTAACGACCTTCCTCGCAGGCTTCGAGGGTAGTGGCGCGGTAGCCGAGCTAATCACTAGGCAGGAGTGCG
>JAGHCP010000066.1 GCA_021160415.1 Desulfurococcales archaeon | reverse complement strand
CGACACCGAAACGAATGCGTGGCTCATAAACTACGGCAGGTGCATAGGGTGCAGGGAGTGCGCCTACGCCTGCCCGTTCGGAGCGATAAACCTCAACATGGTGGCGATGCCGATTAAGTGTGATTTGTGTGGCGGTGATCCTGAGTGTGTTAAGGTTTGCCCTCACGACGCCCTAATATTCGGGGAGGAGGATGAAGTCATAAGGGAGCTTCAGAGAAGGAAGTCCGTAGGGATAGCTTACAGTCTCTACAGGGAAGGCTCGCAGTCCCTGCCAGGGAATAGAGTTAAGGAGGCTGAGGAAGCGGTCACCACCCTGAGGAGGATCTGGGAGAGGAATAAATCACTAAACATCTGATTTTTCCCACGAATTAGGGGGACCGCCTCGAGGTGTTTTTAACACGTCTTTTCTCCAGTAAATGCTCATGAGAGATGATTGGATTGGGTAGGCAGGTACTGTACGTGGTAAGGGAGAGATGCACTGCCTGCATGAAGTGCGTCTTCACGTGCTCCCTAGTTAAGGACGGAGTTCTCGACCCCACCCACGCAAGGATAAGGGTCGTCGGTAGAGGTGATGTGGCCTTAGACGTTGATCTATGCAGGCACTGCGACCCAGCACCCTGCGCCGAGGTCTGCGAGTTCGGAGCCATTAAGGTTGTGAACGGGACCGTGGTGCTAGTTCAGGAGAGGTGCACGACCTGCAAAGCATGCATGAGTGTGTGCCCCTTCGGAGCGATAACAGATTCAGGCGGGGGGGCCCTCATCAAGTGTGATTTGTGTGGCGGTGATCCTGAGTGTGTTAAGGTTTGCCCTCACGACGCCCTAATATTCGAGCCCCCCGCCAACCTCAGGCACCGCATCCCCAACGGACCGGCTGAGGGGATAAAGGAGTTGCTTGGAGGTAGGTAGGGTTGAGGGTCGTGGTAATAGGTTGCGGTGTGGGAGGGGTTGAGGCTGTTAGGAATCTAGTAGCCGCAGGCGTGGGTGAGGTTAAGGCCGTCTGTGGTGAGTGGCCCCCGTACACACGGCACAGGCTCTCCGAGATTCTGCGGGACGGGCTCCCACCCACGACCGCCTCAATAACTCTTGAACCGGAGCTCCTCACCAAGGCCGAATTCGTGAAGGGCTTCGCCACTGAACTCAGGTTAGGGAGGAAGGAAGTCGTTCTGGACTCAGGGGAGGTTCTGAGCTACGACTCCCTAATCATAGCTACGGGTGGGTTACCATTCATCCCCCCTATTAAGGGGGCCGGCCTCAGAAACGCGTTGCCCTTCTACGGGATGTCCTCACTCAAGTACCTTCAGTCGCTACCTAAGGGGTTGAGGATTGTCGTCGTTGGGGCAGGCCTGGTGGGGTTAACGGTGGCTTCGTCGCTGATGAGTAGGGGTCACCGAGTGGCGGTTTTCGAGGCCCTGAATCACGTCCTCCCTTCAGTCATGGATGAGGAGCCTGCTAAGGCCGTCACCGCCCACCTAAGGGATACGGGCGTCAAGGTCTTCCTGAAGTCCCGTGTGGAGGAGGTTATGGGTTCCTCTAAGGTCGAAGCTGTGAGGACCTCCTCAATGGTTTGGGGTTCTGACGTAGTTGTTTACGCTGCGGGGGTTAAGCCGAGGATATCGCTGGTTGAGGGCTTAGGCCTTGAAATGGTGGGTAAGGCTGTACGGATAACGCAGTTGGGGGAGACGTCATTAAGTGGGGTGTACGCTTTAGGGGATGCGGCCATCAGCTACGACTACGTGACAGGTAAGCCTGTGTATAGGCCTTTAGGCTTCATCGCGGCGCATTACGCTAGGCTGATTGCGGAGGCGCTAGCCGGGAAAGGCGTTAGGGATAGGGGAGTTATACCGACGATCTACGAGAGGGTTGGAGGCCTTGACGTGATAAGGGTTGGGTTAAGCGCTTCAGAGGCTGAGGGGCTAGGCCTGACCGTGGATCTCAGATGCTCTAAGGGGCCTGCCTGGGTTGAGTGCTTCGTTAGGGAGGCGGGCAGGACGCTCGTCGGGTACGAGCTGGTTAGGAGCGATCCGACAAAGAGGAACAAGGGGTACGAAGTGGTGAGGGAGGTTAAGGAGGTTTATCAGTAGATTGAGTACCTAACCCCTGAGTGGACGGTTACGTACTTATCCATCTTCTCAGCCATGGTTTCATCCGTCACGCACCTCATGAACTCGGAGTCCGGGACGCTGCTCTCCTTAACTGGGACGACGGACTTCACATGCCTTATTATGTTCTCCCCGTTGGGGAGCTCCTTAATCTCCACAATTATGTCGACCCAGTCCCTGTAGGCCCTCGGTATGGGCTCCTCTGGAGATAGGTCGAGGTACCTCAACGTAATGACTCCGGCGGACTTGAGGTTATGGATCGCGTAAACGGCGTACTTATACAGCACTTCCTCGTCGGAGAGATATGCGTGGAATACCCTCTCAGAGTTCGATATTACGAGAACCTCAACCCCGAAGTCCTTAATCAGCTCTATCTCAACCCTAGTCACTTTAGGGGGGTCAATAATTAAGGGGTTTATGTATGACACCTTGAGGTTGCTGAAGCTCTCCCTATCCCTCAACTTACTAATTATGCCCGCGAGCTCGGGGTCGAAGGTGATTACCCCGACCTTACTGCCCGCCCTCATGACGCGCAGAAGTTCCTGAGCAAGCGCCCACATGAAGTGGGTGTAGATGAAGGCCCTTCCCGTTCTGTTCACTATGAGGACGCTTCTCCCAGGCAGTATTTCCTGTGGGAGGATCCTCCCAAGCACTTCGCACGTCAGGCGCAGGGGTTTCGAGTCCCTTCCCTTCTGAAGCCCTGTGACGTAGTTCAGCGTTATTATTCCCTTAGGCGTGATCTCGAAAGGTATGGATGTTATCATGACTTCCCTCCCCCTGAACTTCTTGACGTTGATGAACCTCTCCAGGGCCCCCGCGGTTTTCTGGACGTAAGCAAGCTCAAGCACTGCGTCGGAGACGTACTCAAGCATCTTCAGGTCTGCGTCGTTCTCGGAGATCTTATCAGCGACGAGTATTAGGAGGGAGTCCCTCACGCTTGCGAAGTCGTACAGCGCTGTCTGAATCCATGACCTCTTCGAGCCGTAGTCTATTAGGAGCTTGATGAGGGGGGCTATGCTGTCCACAACGACGACCCTATACTCCCTCATCTGCGTCACGACCAGCTCAGTCAACTTACCTATGATTTCAGGGTCGTTAACCAAGGGGATCTTCTTGAGGAGGACTTCACCTCTAGAAACCATAGCCCTGAGGGGTATCCCTATGCTTTCCGCGTTCCTGTACAGCTTCTCAGGGACTTCCCCGACCAGAATGTACGCGGCCTTCAACCCCTTCTTAACGACGTTGCCCATGACGGCCGAGAGGGCCAGGCTGGTTTTCCCGGTTCCGGGAGCTCCCTCAAGCAGAACAACGCTTCCCGGCTCGATGAGTCCCAGGAGCTCATCGAGCTCCTCAACCCCGAGGCTGAAGAAATTGGTAGCTGAGCTCATTCAACCACCCTGCGCCGGAAGGAAGGGGGGTTCGTCATTACCTTCGTATTATTAATGACGCACAGAAATTAATATTTTCATTGCCGAAATATTTAGTAATATGGATGTCGCTTTAACCCGTGCTACTTGGGGGAGTGAGGAAGGTGTCTCAGGGAGGTGACAGCGATTCTAGTGCTGTGGCGGCCTACCTGAAGTACGTGCTCTCCAAGAACCTGAGGAAGGGAGTGCCAGGCCTCCACATGTACTTAACCGGGGTTGCATTCACGAGGTACGGGATGTCGCTTGAGGACCTGCTGTGGGAGAGGCCCTCAGAATTCGTGAAGCTGCTTAAGGAGTACTTCCAGTCAGGCGATGTCGTTAGCTCCATTCTGGAAGTCATCCTTAAGGAGCTCACTAGGACTCAGGAGGGTGAGGAAGCCCTTAAGGCCTTAATGAACGGCGATGAGGAGGCCTTCAGGGAGAAGGCGGTGAAGGCTCTGGAGAAGGAGGCCAAGTCATGGGTTAAGAACTTAATTTAAGGAGGTTTAAAAGTGAGGGTGTCGGAAATTATTAATAATAATTCGCTCAAATTAATTCCCTCGGTGAGTGAGGAGTGGTTGAGGAGGGCAGCTCCCACCTACCACTTACGTCGGGCGTAAGGGGGCGTCCTCGATGAGGGTTAAGCGTGGGAGTGAGGACCCGGAATCGATTATGAGGTGGAACCAGTGCGTGTTCTACCAGTACATGCTCGTCATGTCTGTGAGGCAGTCAGCCAGCCTTTGTGACTGCGCCCTCCTCTCCGGAGGCGTCGACACTTCCTTCATAGTCTCTCTTCACCTTAGACCCAAGGATCTGCGAGTCATAACCGTGGACCTAACCCCCGACGGGCAGGGGGATGCGAGGTTCGCGACCTACGTAGTTAAGAGGGTGGGTGTGGGCGATCACTTAATCGTTAAGCCCTCTGAGGAGGACTTCAGGGAGGCGGTTGACTGGGTAGTCAAGG
>JAGHCP010000110.1 GCA_021160415.1 Desulfurococcales archaeon | reverse complement strand
GCCTGAGCGTATCTGGGGATCTCCCCAGGGCTCTTAGGTACAGAATTGCTTCATCTACTGCCATGTTATGGTACGCATCGCCCTCATCTATTATGAGCCGAATAGACTTCACACTGAGGTACCTACTCTCTCTTAAACCTTCCTGTAATTTAATGTTTCGAGGCCGCAATGCTGGTGAGAGTTTCGATAGGGTCCCTCGTAGCGCTGAAGGATGCATCGATTAAAGTATCCGCCAATCCAGGTCTTGTATACGTGATGCAGCACAGTCCTTCGGGGTGTGCTGCCGCGTGTGCTTTCTGCACGCAGGGGTCCATGTCTGCTTCCTCCAAAGATTTTCTTTCGAGAGTTGTTTGGCCGGCGGTTGAGTTAGATTCGGTGATCAGGATGGTGAAGCGTTCTCACTTCCAGAGAGTTTGCTTACAAACGGTGATTAAGGAAGGATTTATTGAAGAGGCTCTTGACCTTACCGCTAAGTTCTCGGCTGTGGGGCGGGGGGTTTCCGTATCGATCACGCCAATCCCTACGAAGCTTTTAAAGGCCTTCGTTAGGAATGGGGCTGATTATCTTGGCGTCGGCTTAGATGCTGCCTCTGCTGAAATCGCTTACCACATAATGAAACCTTACCCTTGGAAGCTTTACTGGAGGTTCATCGAGGAGGGAGTCAAGGTTTTCGGTGAGGGACGTGTGGTAACCCATATCATTGTAGGCCTAGGTGAATCCGTTAGGGATTTTCTTGAAACCGTGGAAAAGCTGTATAAATTAGGATCTGAGGTATCGCTGTTTGCATTTACACCTATGAAAGGAACACTAATGGAGAGTCATAGTGGGCCCAGCATCAGGGAGTATAGATTCGCTCAACTCGCCACATACTTAATATCTAAGGGTTTTAAGTGGAGGGAGTTCACGATTTTCAGAGGAGGGAAGCCGTACATAAAAAGTGAGTTCCTTGAGGAAGTGGCTAAGGATTTTAGGCCTTTCCTTACGAGGGGGTGTCCAGGTTGTAACAGACCTTTCTACACAGAAAGGCCTGGGGAAGAGCTCTATAACTTCCCGGATTCCGATTCGTTAAGGAGGTGGGAAGGTAGGTTGGTTGAGGAGTTGATCTCTCTTAAGGTTTAATTGTCTCAGGTATCCTCACCTGGTAATAGTCAAGTATGAATTCATTGAACTTCGCGATATATCCTCTAAGCACTTCATCTGCACTTCCAGATTCTTGGACTTTCTTCACCACCCAGTTTGTGAGGCTTCTCCCATAAATTTCATCCATTGCGAAAACTCTAGAGTGAAGCTCTGCTAGGACTTCCTTAAGGTTTATAAGTGTTTTCTCCTTCTCCAACACAAGCCCCAAGCTGTCGGCAACAAAATAAGCGTGAAGAAGTAGCACAACATCGATGAAGCTTTCAAGATTAATCAGTTCAGTTAAGCTGTTAAGAAATTTTTTGCTTGCGAGAACGGATTCTCTCAGCAATGTCTTAACGTTAATTCTAACTCCAGTTACGTATCTCATCCTTACATTACCTATTAAGTCATCGACGGACTTCATGGAAGGTAGGTGGGGTCTGAGGTTCTTATCAACAGTTTCTTTGAGGTGTAGGCTAAGGTCTTCAATGCTTTCCCAATCCGGGAACGAGCCTCTTTTTAACGATTTAATTATGTCGAAGCTGGTTGAGAGAATGTTTGAAAGTACAGTGGCTATAGTTATCAACCCGTCTAGTATTTCATCTCCTTTGTCCCTCATCTCAAGGTATTGCATAACATAGTTAATGGCTTCAGTCATTCCGGTCTTAACCTTCACTGCTAAGGGCTCCCCTGCGATGTCCGTGATGATTAGTGTGTCCCCATCACGAATAACGTTTGAGACCTCTTTGAGCTTGAATTCTATCCTCAATTTCCCGTCGTAACTTACAGCTACAATTCCGCCTTTGACCACTTTGAACTCACACGTGAATTCCTTCCCTTTCCACCCGCACGAAGTGAGCAAATCACTCCACCTCCTTCACTAAGTACCCCTTTTTCACCGTGACACCTTGCCTTGAGGTTACGTAGAGACGCAGGAACCACAGCAGAGCTTCCTTCGTGAAAGGAAGTTCGTTGACAGGGATCCCTTCATCACCGGCTTCCGCTATTTTCCAGTCTAGATAGTCAAAAACCATAGGTATTAACGTAGCTCTAACCTCTATCAGTATGGAGTCGGTGACGAGATCTCTTCCTTCCCTAAAGATCTCTGGGAGTGCCTTGTGGAGATGTTCAATTACTTCATAGGTGGTTGCCCTCTCCTTAACCCTGTCAAGAAGGTTCAGAGCATCACTCATCAATTTATTAAGGGACTTCTCTATATCCTTAACTAAATCTACTATGTTTGAAACCCACCTGACTTCGTAAGTACCTAACTCAGCTTTAACTCTCTCCACGTCTTTAAGGAGTGCGTTTAGGACTTTAGGTGTTTCAACCTTTATGTATGATGCCTTCTTATTTAGGATCACCGTGGCTATGTAAGGTGATGGAAACGTTTCTTGAACATCCCTTAAACCCTCATATAAGGTGTTAAGCGACTTATACATGAAAGATCTCGTTTGAAGCACGTCATGCGATGTAAGCAGTAGTTCCCCGATATTTCTTTTTAGCGTCATGAGTTTCCTGTAGGCTTCACTTATCTTCGGGTTCACAGTTTCTGAGACTCTTTGAGACAAAGTTAGGAGTTCAGAGATTTCCCTGAATGGCAGCTTTCCCTCATCGCATTTTAGAGGTGTGTCGACGAATCGAATTCCGAGGAATAGCTTGATCTCATCGAACCATTTGTTGAGAGACGTAACTAAAGACGTACATACTCTCTTAGCCGTTCTTTCAAGCGCTTTAAGACGGGAGGGAATATCCTTAGCTGAAGTCACCTCGGCAATCAGCTCAAGCTCCCTTGAAACTAGGTCGAGGACGGCGTTGTCATACATCCTTATGTAAGGCAGGGCTTTCCTTAGAAGCTTAACGGTGTCACCATATTTACTAAGAATTAAGTTCTCTGTAGTGTTAACGAAGGCTTCATCTTTCTTCAGCGTTGTCAAGTGTATGGTGAGTTCCTCGTAGCCAAGCCTTCTTCTCACCTCTTTTTCTATAGTTGAGAGTTCATTAAGGAGGTTGATGGTTTTCGCCTTAAGCTCCTTCAACTTGCTGTCTGCTAGCTCAGCCGCCTCAAAAGCCTTTAACGCGTCGAGGTTATGTTGAGCCTTCTCCTTGACCTTATTTATGAGTCCAATTATCTCTGACTTGAGGGCAGACTTTTCTTTCCAGAAAAGCACGCTATCCTCAATAGTAAGTCCTGTGAAGGCCAAAGCCGTAGCTAGCGCGTATGTGCTGAAGTACGTGTTCAGTAGGGCTTCAACATCACCCCTAAATAGAAGGTATTCAGTTGTTGCTTGCCCTACAATGAATAAATATGTAGGTATGAGGGAAAGAAGTACGTGTTTAAGCAAGTCTCTGAAGCTGCGGGTCTCTGCAATGTGCCCAGCCAGGAGAGTCATTACCCCTCCACTTATGAGGGCGCTAAGCATCCACGTCACGTAAAACACCGTCATGATTAAAGGGTAGAGGGGAGAAGAGACCGGTATAGATGAGAACGTGAAGTGGGGGACGCTTCCTATGTCAGTTACGGTGTTTGTGAGACCTATGACTGGGAGAGGCAGGAAAATATAGGTGAGTGCAAGGCCCACGTAGCTTTTTCGGGAAATCACGAATGGAATGCTTAAGGCCGCTACACCTGTGACTATTCTTAGATCGACGCCTCTCAGCCCAAGTACGAATGCCGATAGAAGAATGAGCTGAGGTATGAGCTCACGTGAAGACATACCCTTAATAATGTCCCACACGCCTACAAGGAGCGCCCTTGTAGGCGTGTGGGACATTATTAAGGGTATGTCTTCACG
>JAGHCP010000090.1 GCA_021160415.1 Desulfurococcales archaeon | reverse complement strand
CTTAAAGCGTGGGGGAACAAAGTCATTGAGGTCGTGGGGGGCAGGCCTGTTCACCCCGTCGGGTTCAGGGTGGGCGGGATGCATAGAGTAGTAACAAGGCACGAGTTACTGCCGCTCCTTAAGAAGGTAGGGGAGATGAAGAGGAAGGCAAAGAGGTTCCTGGAGTTCGTGATGTCCCTACCCATACCGGAGATCAAGTACGACATGGTCTACGCATGCATCAGGAACGGGGAGAGGTACCCGATACTTGAGGGTAGAGTAGTGACGTCTGATGGATTGGAGTTCCCTGAGGACGCGTTCGAGGAGTACGTCGAGGTCGAGCAGATGAGGTACTCCAACTCACTAAGGTATAAGCTGAAGGGAGGGAAGCCCTACGTCGTCGGCCCCTCGGCGAGGTATAACCTGAACTTCGATTTACTAATGCCTGAAGTGAGGGACATGGTTAAGGAGTCAGGGTATGAACCCCCGCTGAAGAACACGTACCAGTCAATAGTGGCCAGAGCGGCCGAGACCTACCACGCGGTGCTGGAAATAGAGGAGTTGATCTCGACCTATAAGGAGCCTGAGAGGCCCTACGTCGAGGGGGAGGTGAGGGCCGGTGAGGCGGCGGCGATAACTGAGGCGCCGAGAGGTATGCTGTACCATAAGTACAGAATAGATGAGGACGGCAAGATCACCTACGCGAACATCGTCGCGCCCACATGTCAGAACTACGCAGCCATGGAGGAAGACATAAGGAAGGTGGCCCCGCTGCTGCTCAGCAAGGACCCGAAGGAGGCGCAGTGGATTGCGGAGCAAACCATAAGGAACTACGACCCCTGCATCTCATGCTCAGTGCATGCGATAAGGCTGCATCTTATGCGTAGTTAGTACCTATGAAACCGCGTAGAATATATTTTTCTTCACGCTGGATCGCTTCGCAATCACTGCACAATGGTTTCTACTGTGACGTCACTCTTAAAGCGGTTTCCTGCAGCCCTTAAGTAAACATTTACGGTTAATGTAACCGCGCACGTTTCCGGGGCATTTAAATACGGTTGTTTAACTTTCAAATGGCTTAGGTGGGGTCACGTGGCCGTCAGGGTCGTTAAGGTTGAGGAGGCCATTGGGAAGGTCCTTGCCTACGACGTTACGTCCGTAACCCCCGAGAACATGGGGGCTGTCCTGAGGAGAGGTGACGTCATCCGTGAGGAACATATTGAGCCGTTGAAGAGGTCCGGGCATTACTATGTGTATGTTGTTGACGGTGAGCTAAGCACTTCCGAGGAGGTCCACGAGGACGAGGCCGTTCTGAGGGTTGGGGAGCTTGCGGCAGGTGAAGGCGTTGCCGTCTACGCTAGGCAGGGAGGTAAGGCTCTCTTGAGGGCCTCCACGGACGGTCTTCTGGTGGTGGATGAGGAAGCTGTGAGGGAAATCAATAAGGAAGGGGAGTTCGCCCTCATCACTAGGCACTCCGGGATAGGTGTGCGGAGAGGGGAGGCCGTAGGGATCGTGGACCTCATCCCTTTCTACGTGAGGAGGGAGGTCATTCACCGCCTGGAGGAAGCCTTAAGCGGCAGGAAAGCTGTGAGTGTTAAGCCATTCAGAAACCTCAGAGTCGGCTTAATAGTTACGGGTACTGAAGTATACGAAGGTAAGGTGAAGGACTTAGCCTCGCCTGTCGTGCATGATAAGGTCAGAAGGTACGGAGGTGTTGTGACTAGATCCACCATTGTCCCCGATGATAAGGACGTGATAGCGTCCCGCATCAAGGAGTTTCTCAGGGACTGCGATGCCGTCATAGTGACGGGAGGTATGAGCGTTGACCCAACCGATAAAACACCTGCGGCCATCAGGGAGGTCGCGGATGAGGTGGTCGCTTACGGGATCCCTGTGAAGCCGACCACCATGTCGATGGTTGCTTACGCTGCGGGCAAGCCAATCGTAGGGGTCTCCTCAGGAATTATTTTCTTCAGGGAGTGGAACGTTTTAGACGTCCTCCTCCCTAAAGTCATGGCGGGGTTTAAGTGGAGCAGGGATGAGCTCCTTGCCCTGGCGGTCGGTGGGTTAAGCGACGTGTACCTGAGGAGGTTGAAGCTGTGACGCCGGTCGTGAGGGACAGGTTCGGTAGGCCCGTTGATTCGCTGAGGATCAGCGTGACGCTTAGATGTAACCACTCATGCGTTTTCTGCCACATGGAGGGCATAATCAAGGATGGGAAGCTGAGGGAGCTGAGCCCGGAGGACTTCGGATTCATTGCGGAGGTCCTCAGGAGGTACGGGGTGAGGAACTACAAGCTCACTGGAGGGGAGCCCCTGGTTAGGGGGGATATCGTTGAGATAGTTTCCCAGCTGAGGCCTTACGCCTACGACCTCAGTATGGTAACTAATGGTTCCCTGCTTAAGCACTTCGCTAAGCCATTGGCTGAGGCCGGGCTTGACAGAATGAATGTGAGCCTCCACTCGCTGAGGGAGGATGTCTTCAGGAGGATCACAGGGGGGAAACTTAAGCCGGTGCTGGAGGGGATTGAGGAAGCCCTTCAGTACGGCCACATCATTAAGCTTGACTACGTCTACCTGTCCTGGAATAAGGGTGAGCTGAAAGATGTCGTTAACTACGCGGCGAGCAAGGGTTTAGACCTGAACGTGATTGAGCTAATACCTATCGGGATGAGCGAGGATCTCTACAGCGCGCTCGAGGCGGGCATGAACCCGGTACTGAGGTTCTTGGAGAGCGTCGCGGTATCCAAGAAAGTCAATCCTTTCCAGAACAGGCCCACATACACCCTCCCAGAGGGGATAAGGGTAACGGTAATCCTGGGTTACGGGAACCCGTACCTATGCGCCGCCTGCACGAGGTTGAGGATGACACCCGACGGCAAGTTTAAGACTTGCATATTCGACAACGACAACTTAGTGGATGCGTGGGACGCGATAAAGGGCAGGGACGGGGAAGGACTTACTTCCAAATTCCTTGAAGCAGTTAATAGGAGGGAACCTCACTTCAAGTTTGAGGGTGAGTGAAGTGGGGAAGGTTTCAATGGTTGACGTCGGTGGGAAGGAAGTTGTTCACAGGGAAGCCACTGCGGAGGGTTTCATTAAATTAAGGCCTGAAACAGTGGAGAGGATAAGGGAAGGCAGTGTCGAGAAGGGAGACATATTCTCCGTAGCTACGACAGCGGCGATCCTGGCCGTGAAGAAAGTGCCTGAACTCATACCCTTAACGCATAACATCCCGATAACCCACGTAGATGTTTCATTCGAGGTTCTCGACGAGGGCGTTAAGGCTTCAGTGACCGTGAAGACGGACGCTAGGACAGGGGTCGAGATGGAGGCCCTTGCAGGGGTTTCAGCAGCGCTGCTGAATGTTTGGGACATGGTTAAGAAGTACGAGAAGGACGAGTCCGGTCAGTACCCACACACCGAAATACGGTATGTGAGGGTTGTGAAGAAAGTTAAGACATCACTTAACCCCTAACGGAAGCATCACCGCCGATAAGGCCGCAATCACCGCGAAGTAAGGAAGCATACGTGCCTGCATGTCCCTATACGACGTGTATGTGAGCCTAGCGGCTATGACGTTAGCGAGAGATGAAACAACCGTTCCTACACCACCCGCGTTAACACCGACGGCCAAAGGCACCCAGTTACCCACGCTGTTCACAAGCATTAAAGTTGCGGGTACGTTGCTCACGACCTGGCTAAGCGTCAAGGATCCCGCGTAGACAGCTAAGTCACCCCATCCTGAGAGAGCCGTTAAGTACGGATCCAGCACCTTCGAGGCGTACGTGAAGTCAGCGAATATGAGTATGAAGGTGAGGATCAGCCTGTAGTCAAGGCTGAGCAGTGCTTCCCTACCGAGAACTAGAGAGATCGCTGCCACAGCGAGTAACGCGTATGTGGAGAACCCTAGCTGAATGGCGGCAACACCCCCCACAAGCAGAGCAACGTACAGCGTGAGTAACTTCCTATTCACCTTTATGGGTGGCGGAGGGGATACCTCACCCCATGACTTAAGCGGGTTTCGGAGATGCGCGTACGCGAGAAGCGCCGCGAACCAAATCACGACGTACGGAGCCATACCGGCCACGAACTCATGGATCCCCAAGCTGTAGTGGAGCCACATCACGGCATTCTGAGGGTTCCCGATGGGGGTTAGGGACGAACCAACGTTTGCCGACATCGCGAGGAAAGCGGCTAGCCCGACCTCATCAACCTCCATAACCCTACCTATCGCCACCCCTAGGGGGGCGTAGATGAATAGGGACGCGTCGTTCATCAGGACAGCGGCCGTCCCAGCTGATGAAATCATCAGTAAGTAGATGAGGGTTCTAGGCCTCCCCCCGAACTTCCTGACTAAACCCCCGGCAACCCTCGAGAAAGCACCGGAGAGCTCCAGCCCCCTCGAAACGATGAAGCGGCGGAAAACAGCTAATAATGAGT
>JAGHCP010000142.1 GCA_021160415.1 Desulfurococcales archaeon | reverse complement strand
GTGTTAGGATTAACAACATCGTAGGTTCCGGGGAGAGTTACCTAGCCGAAGCGGTGCTTCTAAGCAACTTGAAGGAAGCTAACTCCGAACTTGAGGGTGAGAGGTGCGTGGTCGCGGGCTTAGCTAGGGGGTTTCTCCTCCTGAAATGCGGTTCTGGAGCGATCGGCATCCCCTACGAATTAATTAGGGATAGGGCGGTGTCCATCAAAGAACACCGTCCTTCTTAAGGCCGAGTAGGTGCAGGATTTCAGGAAGCACTTCCCACCCGTGCTGATAAATCCCTAATGAACCTTCGCTGCAGCACTTCTCGGTAAGGGTGAGCACGCTGTCAGGCTCGATATCACCCCCCACAACGACGACAGGGACCGGGTCGTCTGTATGGGCCCTCACTGACGGCGGCGTTGCGTGGTCTGACGTGATCAGAAGCGCGACCTCGCTCAGGTCTATGGAGCTTAGCAACGGCTTCACGTAGTACTGGTCAATAAGCTCTATCGACCTCACCTTCCCCTCCAGGTCCCCGTCATGCCCCGGCTCATCCGGGCCTTTAAGATGGACGTAGACCACATCGGCTCTTTCCAGCAAGTTAAGCGTTGCCTCAACCCTATCCGAGTAGTTCTTCTCTTTGTCATCCGAGGGTGGAGGCATTTCCTTCGAAATCATCCCGAGGATCTTAGCTATCCCTTTCTCCACAGGCATCTCGGTGACTGATCCGAACGTTAACCCGTATTTCTCCCGCACCTTAGGTGTCGGAGGCAATTCGTTACCCGCGTCCCTCAGCAGGACTGCGTTCGCTTTCAGGAGTCCTTTCCTCTCTCTTTCCTTATTCACCGGGTGCTCATCCAGGATTTCAATCGCCTTCCTGACGAACTCATTCACTAATTCAGCAGTGATTCGGGCTTCCTTGCTGGAGTCAAGGGGAACGCACTCCCTTATCCTAGGTTCAAACTCCTTCACAGCTATCGATATGAGGCCCGATCTCCTGTATGCGGGGTCAACGTTCTCCACGTGCGGGCTTAAGGGGGTTTCCTTACTGCCTAACACTGCCACCGCACGGTGCCCGACAGTCGACCTGAACTTAACGTATCCTCCGTGGCTCTCAAGCGTTAAACCATCCAGCGCCTTCGCAAGCTCGGCAGCTTCCTCTGTGCTCAAAGACCTACCAACCCTCCTATCAAGCAACCTACCCGTCCTAGGATCCACGGTAGCGAAGTTAGCGCGGAACGCCACCTCCCAACGCTCCCTGAAGTTGATTCCAGCCCCCACAGCCTCGATGGGCCCTCTCCCCGTATAGTACTTATGCGGGTCATAGCCGAGGATGCTGAGAACAGCTTCATCTGACTCAGGAGCAACACCTTCACCTACCGTATACATCATGCCGCACTTTCCCGCCCTAGCGAGCAGGTTAAGGAAAGACTTCCTTGCCTGGGCGTAGGAAGTGACCTCATCCCTTAACCTGTCAGCAGCCCCATCCAGAACCAGGTACACAAGCCTCAACCTAAACACCTAAAGAAGTGATGATTGAGGAAATTAAATCGATGCCCCTACGCAGGCATGACTGTAACTGACTGACAGTAAATTTTAAAAGGGGTATCCCAAAACCTCTAGGAGTGAAATATTTGAATACATCTGTCTTGATAGGAATAGCTATAGTCTTGGTCGTGGCTGCGGGTGCCGGGTACTACTTCATGAGTACCCAGCCTCAAGCACCCGCAACGCCAGCTTCAACTACCACAACACAGCAACCAACTAGTCCAGCAACAACTCACACAACGGAAACATCAGCACCTCAAACCACATCCAGTGCACAAACAACTGCACCAGGAACCTACACAACAACTCAAGCACCAACAACATCACAGCCAGCCACAACGACTGAAACTTCACCAACACCCACACCAACTACGACAACCACCACAGCTGGAGCATCCACCGAAACAACCACTCAGACCACCACAACCACTCCCTCAGGGGAGACCGTATCCGTTGAAGGGGTTGAGCTCGAAGGTCTGTTCGTTCACTTCAAGAAGGCGACGCTGACAATCACGCAGAAGGACGGGTCAACAGGTGAGGTTAAGGTTAACAACATATCCTACACGCAGTCAAGGACAACCCTGAACGGGCAGGAAGTCATTAAAATCGATTTAGAGGTTAACGAGGGTGAAGGTAAGTCCGTCGTCGCTCAGATGTGGGTCACGCCTGACTACAAGAAAGTTCTGCAACTCAATCTTGAGGGTCAAGTTATAGCTGGTCAGACGGCCGATATGTACGGCCAGCAACTACTGAAGGGCTTCGGAACAATGCTCTATGCCGCCAGCAGCGTTAACATTAAGTTCGTCATCAGTGAGAAGGAAGCAACGCTTCTCGTTAATGGCTGGACCCTTGAGACGATGACCCCTACTAAAGTGACGATAAGTGGCAAGACTTACGGCGGATACTACTTCAAAGCCGTTAACGTGGCTGATAACAAGTCGAGTGTAGCTTCCGTTGAGGGGAAGGTAGCGAATCTCTTCGGCGATTCCTACTACTACGTCCACCTTGAGGTAGTTGAAAAGAGCAACAACGTCTACACCCTAACCTTCACGGAGCTTGAGCCCTGGACCTGAGGAAGGCTTGGAATTAAGCACGTAAGTTTTTGAGGTTTTTCAGGTTCTTTTCACCCAATTATCTCAACGCCCAGTATATCCAGCTCCTTATTTATTAAGGCCCTGAACTCAAGGGCTTCATCGATCTTCCTCTTCCTAACGTACGATAATGAGTCGTAGTCGACTAAACCCCCCTCCTCGGAACCTATGAGGGCCCCCTTAACAACGTATATCTCCTCCTCGAGCCTCTCGGTCAGGTCTAGATCCGGCATTATCGACAGTATAACTACGTCGTACCTCAGCCCTTCCTTAGGCTTCACCAGGGACCCAAGGAGGGATTCAAGCAACTTAGACTTAAGTGAATCGACCATTTCAGGTACACCTATCATTCCGACACCGTGGTGATACTGATTAAACGACTTAATAACCTCTGACCCTCTCAAACCATGGAGGCCCGAATGAAGGCATTAGTTCTCCACGGGAAGCGCGATTTGCGTCTTGAGGATGTTCCAGAACCCACCACACCTCCCGGATGGGTTAAGCTTAGGGTTAAGGAGGTAGGGATCTGCGGGACCGACAAGGCATTCTATGAAGG
>JAGHCP010000069.1 GCA_021160415.1 Desulfurococcales archaeon | reverse complement strand
TCAACTCACCCCACGTCACCGGCCTTCCCTTCCTCTTAATGATGTCAATCACTAACTTCTCGAGCTCCGAGTCGTCCGGGGCCCTAATAACCAACACGTCCTCATCCTCGTAAACAACCTTCAGGTCCTCACCTCTACCTCCCTTCCTACTCTTCTTAACCATCCTTCATTCACCCCGTTAATATTATTATAGAAGAGATACTTAAACCTATAACGGATCTAATATACGTAACACATCCCTAAGGGTTACCACCTTTAAAAACAGTGCTTCCATACAGCACATTACCAGGTGGTAAAGGCTTGAAGCAGTTAACGATAGTGGCGTCAATACCTCCACACACGGAGCCAAGCATCCTTCAGAAAGTGTGGATCCTTAGGAGCTACCTCAAGGAGGAAGTAGGGATTAACGCCGACATAGTCGTAGTGAGCGGTAGAAAAGGGAAACCGAAAATAATCGCCCTAGGCGAAGTAATAGACCTGGATGAAGACATAACTACGATCATAAGGAAGATAACGGCCTCCATGGTTTACGACGTCGGAGACCCGGAATTCCTGAATAAGGTAGCGATTGGTAGTAAAACATCATGAGCCAAGGCAAATCTTTTAATTTGATCAATATAAATTTATAAAGGTCTTACTGACATGGTTTTAGAAAGGTGTTTAACATGTTAAGGGATGTCCGCATATTCGCCATCGAGTTGTTGAGGGCGTTCAAGAAAGTATTCAAGTACAGGGAACTCGAGGAAATAACGGGCCTCCCAGCACCCGCCCTGTGGAGATACATAAACATGAAGATCATGCCGACCGCCGAAAGAGCTCAGGAACTCGTTGAGAAGCTCACGGTGCCCTCCGTGATTGAGAAGCTCTTCCAGAACAACATAATTGAGGTCGGGGAGGGGATATACAACGTCTCAGGCATCAGTTACAACCTCCCCATACTTAAAATACTTTCCTACATAGCTTACAGGGAGTTCCACCAATACGACATCACCGCCGTAGCGACCGTTGAGGTTGACGGTATTCCTGTGGCGGTCAGTGTCGGCGACATATTCGACAGCAAGCTAGTCATCGCTAAGAGAAGGCCGGAGTTCGGAATAAAGAACTACTTCCAGACAAGCTACCTCGCAAGAGACCCGCCAGCCATGGTGAACCTCTACCTCCCAGCAACGTCCCTGAACATCAATGATAGGGTGCTCCTCGTCGACGACCTGCTCCACACTGGAAGAACCTCCGTAGCCCTCCTCAAACTCGTCAGGATGTCAGGAGCCACGCCCGTGGGCCTGTTCTCCCTAATGGCGGTGGGCGACAGGTGGAGGGATGTCCTCAAAGACGAGGTCGACAAGATATACGTCGTGAAGCACCTGCCCGGTGAGTGAGCTGCCCGCACCTGCGGAAATAGGCATCGCTTTCGGAACCGCGTTCTTAACCGAAGCCTTAACACCGGGTAAACTCAGCACCGTCAGCTCATCTAAAAGCATTAAGGACTTAACCCCAGGCAAATTCATCCACGCCACACCCCACATAACCGCTGAACTCATCAACGCAGCGATAAGAGGCTATAAAGGAGAAGCACTGCGGTTGGGGGCATCCGTCCTTGAAATAACACGCAACACATTGAGGAATAAGTGGGTAGGAACGAACGTTGCCCTTGGATACGCAATCCTCTCAACAAGCCTTGCTTACATCCTCGGGAAGGCCTTAAGCCGTGGACTCGCCTTAATCGATCTCCCCACACTCATTCAGTCGCTACACCCGGAACTGCTGGCCGAGTTACGTAAGGAACCATCATGCAGGCTCTACGCAGCGATATCATACTCCGAAAAACACCTCGGGGCCTACTTCGGGCGTATCCCTGACGTACGGAGCACCGAGGGCTGCAGAGAGATAACGCTCCTTGAGGTTTTCCAGCACTCATCACTGGACGATGAGGTCTCCGACGAACTGATGAGGTGCTTCACAAGAACGCTTCAGGCATACGCCCTGATGAAGAGCCTGACAACCCAACTGGGCGTGCTTGAAGCCGTTAAACAAACCCACACATACCTACTCCGCGAACATCCAGACACCTTAGTCACTAAATCCAGGGGATTACCGACAGCGTACGCTTTAATGAAGATCGCAGGGAACCCCTTAAAAGGGAGGTACGAACAAATAGATAGATACCTCAGGGTTAAAGGGGTTAATCCCGGAACGACATCGGACATAACGTCCTGCGCATTAGGTCTTCTCTTGGTGGAAAGAATTGAAGCTGGCTGTAGTCGCCAGTAGAAGGCTGAAATCCAGGGAGGAACTGGAGAGGCTCATTAACGCATTACACGCCTTAAACCCCGACGCCTTAATCCTCCTAGGTTGGCCAGGGCTTCACCCAGGAAACTTAATATCTAAGCTTAAATCCCTGCACTACTTAATCACATCCCCCTACGATGACATATTAATCACTAAAACATACAGCACCTTCAACGCACTCCTCGACGGGAAGATGATTGAACTGGGAGGTGTTCTGGTGGCGGGCATCGGGGGTCTTAACACTCTGCAAGACATCCTAAAAGTTAAGGAAGGCCCTGCCCCAAACATCCTGATCACCTACCACGCACCGCATGGATGCGGAGACCTCATAAAGGAATTAGGGGTGAGGAAAGGCATTCCCGAACTGAATGAACTCATAAAAATGAAGAAGCCGCCCCTAACAATCTCGAAAGGCTTGATGAGGACTGAATGCAGGGTGAATGGAGCCAGGGCACTCACAGTTCCTGAAACCTACGCAGTTATAATTGAAGCAGCACAACAAGCCCTATCCGCTAAGGCCTTCAGACTTCCTTAGCCATGATCCATGCATCCTCACCGTCAAGATAGTAGTACTTAACCCTCCTCACCTTCTCATAACCTAGCTTCTCATAAAGCTTAATCGCGGGCTCATTGCTCACCCTAACCTCCAAATAAATCTCCTTCACACCGTAGACCTCCTTCAGTCGGCGCTCAGCTTCACTCATCAACTTAGTACCTAAACCTCTCCTCCTATAGTCCGGATGCACCGCAATACTGACTATATGTCCAACCTTCTTAGGGAGTAACCTACTTAAGTACCCTATCGATCTCTCAACCCTCGTCATAACGTACCCCACGACATCGCCGTCAACCTCAGCGACGAGAAAAGCCTTACCCCAATACCTCAGGTGATCACGCCAGAAATACTCCGGGTAATGCTCCCTCAACGAAACCATGTTGATGTGGATAATCCTCAGAAGATCCTCCTCCTTAGCCTCCCTAATCAGTGCCCCCGCCGCCAACTCTGAGACCCCTCAGATCCTCTTTTAATTCCTGCAAGGAAATTAAACCCTAGGTATAGGAGATGCTGGATAGCAGAAACCCCGAAATATGGGGGGAGAAATCCAGACATCTGCAGGGAGTTAAGATAATTTTCGGAATCACCGGGTCTGTAGCTGCTTACCGAGCCATAGATGCGATGAGGGAGTTAATAAAGAGGGGAGCTACCGTGTATCCCGCCGCAACAACCGATGCGTTGAGGTTCATAACGCACGACATACTTGAGTGGGCAACCGGGAATAAACCGTTCCATGAATTCGGAGGGGCTTCCCAACACATCGAATTAGGTGACGCGTCAGATGTCATGGTTATAGCTCCCGCAACAGCCAACACCTTAGCTAAGATAGCGCACGGCATTGCTGACAACCCCGTCACACTAACAGCGCTGTACATGCTTGGTATAGGCAAGCCCGTAATTGCGGTTCCCTCAATGCATGCAGGCCTTTGGAAGGCGCCGCAAATCCAGGAATCGATCGCTAAACTAAGGAAGATGGGTATCGAGTTAATACCTCCCCTCATGGAGGGCGGGAAAGCGAAGTTCCCCCCAAACGAGGACATAGTTGCCGCAGCTGAGGCCCTCGCACTAAGGGGGAGAGACTTAAGTGGGCTGAAATTCCTAATCACTGCTGGACCGACGAGGGAATGGCTCGACCCGGTTAGGTTCCTCTCCAACCCCTCCTCTGGGGTAATGGGGATAGAACTAGCTAGGAACGCGTACTTCAGAGGTGCTCAAGTCACACTTATTCATGGCCCAGTGACCGTCAAGCCGCCCCACTACATCGAAGCTATAGCCGTTGAAACAGCTAATGAGATGCTTCAAGAATGCCTGAGTAAAATCGAGGAGTCTAGGTACGATGCAGTAATACTGGCGGCAGCGCCCTCGGACTTCGCATTCGAGAAGACATCCATAAGTAAGTACCCCTCCGATGCGGAACCACCTAAGCTCATCCCAACACCGAAAATCTCCCTAAAAATCAGGGAAGTGTTTAAGGGGTTGCTCGTCGGCTTCGCCGCCGAAACTGCTGAGAACACAGATGACTTAATTTCCAAGGGAACCAGGAAACTCAGGGAGAGAAGGTTCGATATAATAGTGGCTAACAATGTTGCTGGGGAGGGTTCGCCTTTCGGATCCGTATACAATGAGGTCGTTATAATCAAGCCTGACGGCAGCCTCACATACGTGAAGAGGAATCTCAAGTCATACATCGCTATGAAGATCCTTGACGAAGTCTCTGAGGAACTCAACAAATGAAAGTTTCAGTACCTCTCCACGTCAGCGGCTTTTGGATCCCCTACTACGAACCCAATCCCTACCTGACGGGTTCCGTAGGGGCTGGAATAATTCTGAATCCCCCACTCAGGGCTGAGTTAGTAGGGGATAAAGCCTTGATTAATGGTAGGGAGGCGAACCTCCCACACCTATCCACAATTCTTCAAGTGACTGGAGGTTCACGAGCGGGCGCCAGAATCAAAACACCCGCAGGGCTAGGTGAGGGTTTCGGCGTAAGCGCCGCCGTATCGCTGGCTTTTTCGCTCTCATCCCTCCACTCAAGGGATTACGGACCACGCCTTGAGGAGGCAGGTCTCTATGCACATTACGCTGAAGTAATGCACCTGACAGGCCTCGGTGACGTCATCGCTGAGCTGAGGGGCGGGGACATCGTCGTTAGGGTGAAGCCGGGAGCGCCAGGCATTGGGAAGGCCTACAGCATTAAAATAAGGGGCTCGAGGATCGCAGCGATCACCGGTCAGTTCAGGAACTATACAACCCCTCAGATGCTGAGGGAACTGGCACCACGGATAAGGAGATGTGGGAACAGCGCACTAAGCAAGTTCATGAGGAATGAATCCATCCACTCCTTCCTAGAGGCCTCTACGGACTTCAGCCTCTGCACAGGGATGCTAACTCACACGCTCCTCAACGAATTAAAGGGGCAACTTAAGCCCTACATCAGAAGGGGGAGCGTCCTAGGCTTCTTCGTGAAGAAAGGTCTACTACTGATCATGGCGGAAAAGAATGTTTCCCAGGAACTAGTTGAGCAGGTTAGGGCCCTGAAGTCCCTGAGACCAAGTGGAGTAAATATTTTCCGGGTAGGAGGTAAAGGTGTGGAGGTGACGGAGTAATTAAAATACCTAAGAATCACCCCAGGTACGAGTCATTGGTGCTGCGGGAGAAACTGGTTAAAGGATTCAAAGAAGGGGTCGTGGTGCCGGAGGGCCTCATAGCTCATGGGAGGGGAGAGTGCTTCGACTACATTTTAGGTGAGGAAACTATTGCGCCAGCCCTGAAGGCCGAGAAAGCAGCGGCTGCTGCCCTGCTCCTAGCCCGCCACCCCGTAATATCGGTCAACGGAAACACTGCCTCCTTAGCGGCGGAGGAAGTCGTTAAGTTAGCTGAGGAGGTTGGAGCCAAGATTGAGGTTAATCTCTTCTACAGAACTGAGGAAAGAGCCGCTAAAATACGGGAAGTTTTGATGAGAGCTGGAGCGAAGGAAGTTCTCGGAGTGGAGGACGCGACGGCGACGATACCTGAACTTGAAAGTGAGAGAAGGAGGGTAAGCCCTGAAGGCATCCTCAAGGCAGACGTAGTGCTTGTGCCTCTCGAGGATGGAGACAGAACAGAGGCGTTAAGAAGGCTCGGTAAGACTGTAATAGCTGTGGACTTAAACCCCCTCTCAAGGACCTCAAGAGCCGCATCCATAACCATAGTTGATAATGTTGTCAGAGCCCTTCCGAAAATAAGGGCATTTGCCCGTGAGCTGAAGGGATACACCGACAAGGATAAGAGGAAAATAATCGATGAGTACGACAATGAGGCGATCCTTAAGGAAACACTGAGACATATTAAGGAAAGGCTCGACTCGCTGACACAGCAGGGAATCTCACTTAATCTCCTCCCTCGGAATTAAGGAGTTTCTTAAACCTTACAAGCTCCTCAGGCTGCATATGCTTGAACTCATCACCACCCGGGAAACTGGACGTCCTTACGTTATTAGCGTACGCCTTGAGAGCCTCTACAAACAGGGTGTATGCATCCAAATACTTCCTCGCGAAGTAAGGGATGTTAGGGTTCAGACCCAAAACATCGTGAATCACCAATATCTGCCCATCACAGTGAGGACCTGCCCCAATGCATATGGTCGGGATACTGAGAGACCCCGTAACTTCAGCCGCAACCTCACTAACAGTATTTTCAATCACAACAGAGAAAGCCCCTGCATCCTGCAGCGATTTAGCGTCCTCAAGCACTTTTAAACCGTCCTCCGCCTTCCTACCCCTAAGCTTATACCCCCCAAGCACTAAGTATTTCTGAGGGTTAAGCCCGACATGACCCATGACCGGGATCCCCGCCTTAACTAAGGCCTCCACAATATCCGCGACTTCGGACCCCCCTTCCAACTTAACGGCGTCAGCCCCTTCCTTCATTAAAACCCCCGCGTTTCTGACGGCTTCTGCCTTACTGACTTCATACGTCATGAAGGGCATGTCCGCGACGATCAACGCGTTAACCCCTGCATTAACAACGGCCCTCAAATGATGCCTGACATCCTCTAAAGTAACCGGGAGAGTGCTGCCGTACCCCATGATAACCATGCCAAGTGAGTCACCCACAAGAATCCCGTCGACCCCCGCATCGTCCGCAACCCTGGCCTGGTAGAATGTGTAAGCTGTAACCATCACTATCTTCTCTCCACGCTTCTTCATCTTAAGGAAGTGGTGAGGCAGAATCTTTCCCTTCATCGAAACCACTGACACTCTGTACTCCAAAGCAGATAATATATTCCTTTCTAAGAAGGGGCTCTTACCTCGACGCCCTACTTGACTCCATATACCTGATAAGCAACCATAAAGCCCTATTAGCTCCAACCTCCAAACCCTTAACGAGCCCCCTACCGACTACAGCACCGTTTATGAAGTCCACCTCCGTTCTATGGCCTGAAAGGATATCTTGAAGCATTGATGACATGTTCCTTGAGGTCGCTGAGCAAACCTTCCTTAACTCATCAATAGGGTCTGCCGGCATCTCAACCCCCCAAGCACTGCTCACAGAAGCAACCTCCCTAACAACCAGTTCAGCCAATCTCCACAGGTAAGGATCTTCAAGGATAGCGCCATTCCTGACCATGTTCACAGCGGTTATCGGGTTCACGGCGGAGTTAACCGCGAGTTTAAGCCACCTGAAAGGCTCAATATCCTCAACAATCCTAAGCTCCATGGGCATCAGTAAGTCACTTAAGTAACCAAACCTCTCAGAGATCTGCATATATGAAGTCGAACACCCAACCAAAGAGAAAACCCCTTCCCACTCCCTCATAACCCCGCAGTTAAGGATCAGGGCCAAGACCTCAGCCATAGGAACTATTTTCCTGATCGCCTCCAAAGAACCCAAGCCGTTTTGGCACGACACCACCGCGGATTCTCTCATCAATTTAGGCCTAAGAGCCACTGCCGCCTTCGGAACATCGTACGCTTTAGTGCAGAGGAAAGCAACACGAAGAGAGGAATTCCCCACTCCTTCCCAAGTAGTTATGAATCCCTTCACCTTAGCTGAGGTACCGTCAGGCAAGTTCAGCGATAGTCCTTGTTCACGCGCGCGCTTAGCGGATTCAAACGAAGGGAATATAAGTAGAGGTTCAAAACCGGCTTCATTCAGCACGTGCGTAATGTACGTCCCTACCGCGCCAACACCCACCACCGCAACGGATTCAGCCTCTCTCCTCAACCCCGCCCACCTCCACAGAGGGAGCGGAAAGTAATTGACTCCCCCTCCTTGAGCGCGCTACTAACTCCTTAGAGAGCCTCAGCACCTCCGAGGCCTTAGCTATGAAGTCAGGGAAAAGCTCTTCATACTTCATAGCCTCTTTAAGGACCTTAACCACGTAAGGCAGTTCCTCAAAAACTATTTTCCTAGTTTCCTCCCTAAAACGCAGTGAGGAATGATCACCCCTAGATAACCTCATGATTTTCCTGTGAAGCGACTCAAGGTCAAGGATACCCATCTGAATCTTAAGAAGCTCCACCTCCGGGTCCTCCCATATATCGCTCCCACCATCAAACCTGTCGAGAACCTCCCTAACAGCCTCTAAGTCTGTGAAGGAGTACCACCTCCGAGTTGATGTTTTATACGTGGTTTCGATTATTCCGTACTCCCTCTCCATAATCCTCAACAATTGGCTTGGGTTGTACCGGAACCCCATTTCCTCAAGCTTCGTCACTAAACCCTTGAAATCGAAGTGACCTGCTATGTTACCACCTGAAGCAGAGTACTCCTCAGCGACTTCCAAGGCCGCTCTAAGCACGGCCTTACCTCTCTCACCATATTTCAGAAGAAACTCCATCAATATGGATTCGGTCAGTGAGACCACATCATCAACCCACATAGGTTGAGGGGTTAAGGGTAATAAAAAACGAATTTCTTGAGGTTAGTGGATAACGGTTAAATAGCCTAGGAGATTGCGGTAATACCAATGTATTAATTAAAAACGCACATTAATGATGGAGGGAGAAGGAATACTTCATGAAACTGATAGCTCACTAGGCGGCAAAGGCTTAAGATATGCTGCGATTCTGAGGGAGGTCTCCAAGTCCTTCAAGAACATGAAAGCGCTGCGAAACTTAACTCTCAAGGTACCGCAAGGGAAGGTCTTCGGGTTAATCGGCCCTAACGGTGCGGGTAAGACCACCACCCTAAGGATATTGGCCACGCTTGTGAGACACGATTCAGGATATGTTGAAGTACTGGGTATGGAACTCCCTAAAATGCGGGTCGAAGTCCGGAAAAGGATTGCATACCTACCGGAAGATGCGGGATTATACGGCAGGCTTACAGGGTGGGAGAACCTTCTCTACTACGCAATGATCTACGCAGGTAAAAGAAGAGCTGAGGAAGTCGCGATGAAAGGAGCTGAAATATCTGGCCTGAGTGAAGAAGACCTGAACAGAAAAGCACATGAATACAGCAAAGGCATGAGCAGACGAGTTGCTATAGCAAGGGCTTTAATGCTGGAAGCTGACCTGACAATTCTTGACGAACCAACCTCAGGACTTGATGTGGTGTCCTCCTACTCGATCAGAGAAACCATTAAGGACTACGTCAAAAGAACAGGGAAAGCAGTCATATTCACCTCCCACAACCTACTGGAGGTGGAGGAAGTTTGTGATGAAGTAGCCCTAATCCATCAAGGACGTATTCTGGACTCAGGTAGTGCCTCGTCTCTGAAGAGCAACTACAGAGCGAGAAACCTTGAAGAAGTATTCATTAAGGCCCTTGGATTAGCGGAGGCTTGAGGATTAATGCTGTACGCAGTCATATGGAAGGAGCTCCGGGACATATCCAGGGACTATAAGACGTTGGCCGTTATTGCGTTACTTCCTCTCGTAATGATGCCCTTAATGAGTATGGCCTCTATATACGTTCAGAAAGCTCAGACGGGATACGCATATGTCGTTGACGAAGACCACGGTGAGGGATGCGTAGGTTCTACATGCATATCATCCGAAGAGATTGCGGAGATCATTAAGAAAACCCTCTTAAGCCACGGGTTCGTTATTCTTGACCATCCCGGGAAGGAAATCTTGGACATCAAGGTGGTTATACCTCGAGGCTTCTCACACAATGCAACCTCGCTTAACGCTACAGCTGAAATCATAATATATCAGAACGTGGCGTCCTCGAAAGCGCAAGAAGGAATCGCGGCTGTCAACTCAGTGCTGAACGACCTTACCAGAAGGTTAGCTGAAGCCAAAATACGTCTCCTAGGGAAGAAAGCAGGGATCTACGTAAACCCTGGGTCTATACTTGATCCGTTAAGCCTGAAGCCCCTCTACGTAAACCCTGAGGGGCAAAGCGTTTCTTATAAGGAGGCTTTTCAAGTAACACTTGCCAGGATATTGTCTTTCAGTTTAATATTCGTCACGACGCCTTCCATAGCGTACATAACGGACTCAATAGTCGGCGAGAAGGAAAGGAAAACATTCGAAGCACTGTTAGCCACCCCTCTACCTAGATGGTCAATTATACTGGGGAAAGCAGTATCTACATCACTTATCGGGCTAGTAACAGGGGTTTCCGACGCCGTAGGACTGATCTTATTTTTCACGATCCCCAGCTTAACGTACGGGATCAACATGCTTAGCTTCTTAACCCCTCAACTCGTGGGCACACACTTTCTCGCAGTTTACCTCTCCGTAGTTGCTTCCCTAGCTATGATCCTACCCATAATAATCAGGTCAGGGAGCTACAGATCAGCTCAGACTTTCTCCCTTATAATCATCGGGGGAGCTTCAACCATATTCTTCATGTCGCTGTACGCAGACCTAAGCAACTTGCAAGCACCACTTATGTATATCCTCTACCTAATCCCGTACACCCACGCTGTAGAAATGATTAGAGCTACCGTTCTCAACCACTACTTAAACGCCTTGCTACATGTCCTATACATTATGGCAATAATATCCGCTCTAATGTGGGTATCCTTGGAGCTGTTCAGCGAGGAGAAAATAATATACTCCAGAACATAAGCCCCTTCATCGGACTTAAACTTAAAATTAAACCCTAGACATACGAACTTGGTCGTGAGGATGGACCTGCTTAAAGCTCCTGTATGGCTAAGAAGGAAATGGGCGTTAATATTATCAATCTCTGTATTAATAATTGCTTTGATCGTGGGTTCACATCTACGGCTGTACGCAGTATATAATGCAGAGTCGTGGGGGTACGGCCCGACTCTTAATGAGTTAGATCCCTTCTCAGAATACTGGATAGCTAAGAACCTCCTAGAGCATGGCATTAACTACTTCGGTATGCTGACGAGGGAGAACCCTCTCACGCATATATTTTGGTATCCATGGGGCAGGGATTTTGTTAGATCAGAACCCCCAATGCTTTCCGTGCTATCCGTCCTCACATACTACGTTGCACATGCAGTAAATCCCTCTCTAACCCTTTACGAATGGATGGTGTACCTACCTATCCTTTTCTACATAATGACAGCACTGGGCATATACTTCACAGCCAGAGAGCTATGGGGAGATATCCCCGCGGCTGCAAGCACAATAACAGCAGCACTAGTGTTTGTGAGCAGACACGTCGCGGGATTCACGGTTAAGTACGCAGCGGGCCTAGGCTTCTTCTTCCCAGCAATCTTCTTCCACGTAAGAGGCTGGAAAAGGAAATCATACGTGAGTGCTGCCTTAGGCGGTATTTTTCTGTCGTTTACAGCCCTTTCATGGGCTGGCTTCAATATCCTCCTAGGAATAATTGCGTTGCAAATGATATTCCTGCCATTCCTTAAGGAAGTAGAGAAGGACGACATTATTTTATGGAGTCTAGAAGCTGTCCCGCTATGGATAACCCTAGCAGTAACTCCCTTCTACGGGATCAACTATGTAATTAGAAGCGTCGGCCTGATAATCCCAGCTATTTATCTCCTCGTAGGAATAGGGTATTTCCTACAGAAAGCATCTAGAAAGAGAGAAATCATAATCTCAATGCCGCTACTTAAACATTCCTCAATGATCTACGCTTTAATTCTGGCACTGATTGCGGTGGGAGGGTTTCTAGGGCTTGTGCTTGGATTTATCTCCTTGAGAGGCAAGGGTTTAGCTGCCTTAGGGCTTGTAGGCCTTGTTAGGGGGACCCTTGTGAGAACTGTTCAGGAGTACGCTCCTGCATCACCCCAGTCCTTCGTAAGTATGGGCGGCTTAGCTCTAATAGTTTCGATACTCATGCTGATATACTTCGCGTATAGAGCTCTCATGAAGAAGGACATCATCGATATGTTTATTGGGTTTCTTTTTGCCGCATCATTCTACACAACGATCCATCTGTCCTACTTCTTCCCATACTTCAATTACGTGGTAGCACTTGTATCGGGAAGCTTCCTCTACGTACTACTTAGGCCTTCGCTGTCAGGGGAGTTCAGAAAGAACTGGTTCATCAACACGATAGCTATTCTTATCATAGTCGGTTACATGTCGGCAGTGCTATTTCAGGGGACAACTGCTTGGGCAAGGAACTACGAGGTTCAAACCCCGATGCTTCTGAATTCCGGTCTAGGACTATCTGTGAACGCACCCGCGTGGGTTGACACGTTAAATTGGCTAAATACATCCACACCGAGGGACTCAGTAGCCGTTGCTTGGTGGGACTACGGTTACTGGCTCTCTGTCTTGGGGGGGCGGGCTTCCGTAGCGGACGGAGCTACGATAAACGGCACCCAGATCGAGATCCTTGCGAAAGCACTAACTGGCTCTGAGGATGAAGCACTTCAGATATTCACCAAGGACTTTCAAATAAGACCTGATAGATTGTATTTAGTTGCCTACGAGGTCTACGTCGTTGACCCTCAGAGAGGTCTTGTCTATGTAGGACCCATAATCATACGGAGAAGCATCTACGACAGGGGACTATACCTCGGCGCCGACGCAGCGAAGGGAATTGCTGCTATTTACAGAATAGCTGGCAGAGCACCTCCAGTTTACACTATGGCTTTAAGATATGCTTACGTCGGTTATAGCTTGCCGGACTGGACCAATGCCTCGTTAAGGAACGCTACGCTCTTCAAGATGCTTCTTTATACGGCATACGAGCTTTGGGGGAAGCAGGGATTCGTGGCGGCTTTCCCCTACGACCCGTTCAGCTCTCAGAGACCGGCAATAATACCTTGGCCCAATATGACAGTGTTTGAGCCAGCCCATATAGCGATTAGTAGAATACTTGATTACCCGGAAACCTACGTAGTTGTTTCCGTCTATAAAGTCAAGGGGACAGTTTAAGGATGCCTGAAGTATGCGGTGATTACCTTATAGTGTCCCCCTACGTGACTTTAAGGAATATGTGTGTATCATTCGATAAGAAGATAAATGGTTTCTACCCGGTTAGGGAGAGGAATGATTCAGGAAGAATAAGAGTAGTTACTCACGGCCTCGCATCAGCTCATACCCATCTAGGGTTATACCCAGTGAGAGGGAGTCTAGGGCTGGGGCTCATCTTAGATGACTGGGTCAAGGAGGAGGTGTGGGGATGGGAGAAATTCCTTCGTAGCACCCCTGAGGCAAGCTACTATGCAGCACTTAAGGCTCTGACGGACCTGTTGAGGAGTGGGGTCACTGCGGTCGCCGACATGCACTACAATGGAGATCAAGTAGGTAAGGCGGCCTTACAGGTCGGGGTGAGGGTCGACTTAAGCACACCGATAATGGATGGCGGGGTGTACAACTCATATGATGAAGGCTTACATGAGAACTTGGAGCTTGTAAGACGCTTTAAAGGAAGCGATATGATCAACGTCAGGCTAGGCCCATGCACACCTAGGCTTCTAACACCTAAGCAATTCAAGGAAGTCGTAGATATCGCTAAGGACCTTGGCGTAGGTATACATACTCATCTAGCTGAAGTTGAGAAAGACGTCATTCACCTTAGGAAAGAGTGGGGTATGTCGCTAAATGAGTTCCTTCATTACACAGGAGTACTTGAGGTTGATGCGTTAGTAGCTCACTCAATATGGGTTTCCCAAGCTATATACGGGCTCATCAGAAATAATGTGTGGGTAGTGAATACTCCACGTTCAAACACCGCTTTAGGTGATGGGATCACACCGGTCCTAACATTCCTGGGGGAGGGAGGTAATGTTGCTTTAGGGGTGGACGTCGCACCGACCTACAGCATTATCGATGAAATGAATGCGTTTCTCCACCTACACTACGTAGGAGGCAGACCCCTCCCTCCCGAAAAAGTTTTCGAACTGGCAACAATCGGAGGTTATCAAGCCCTCAAGCTAGGGACGGGCAGGGTAGAGACCGGAGAACCGGCAGATATTGTGGTGTGGGAAACCCCTCCCGACACATATCCAGCATCACCCATATTTCTGGTAGTGTCAGGCATGAGTAAACCCTCAGAGGTCTACGTGGGAGGGGAGTTAGTTTTGCGAGATTCAAAGCCATTGAAGGCGGGGATAAGCGAGGAAACAGTGTCTGCGAAGCTGGAGGTATTCCTAAAGAGATTTAAGTCAAGCGACTTAGCCCCTCCCTAACTTTCTTCACCCACTGAGAAATGAATTCCTCAACAGCCCCCCTCACACCTGCCCTAGTTAATTTATCGATCACCCTATACCAATCAGTTTTCAGCACCAAGTACACCAGGATGACCGTTACAACCACCCAGACCGGAACCAAGAATACATTATTTGAGGCCGTCTGAGTGATCCAAGACGCGTAAAAAACGACCACCGAAGTAATCACTACCTTACCTGTTAATATGGCTATGAAGTAAGGGAGGAGTGGGTACTTCATCATCCCTAGAGGGAGGTATAGAATGTCATCAGGGAGTGGTGTTGCGGCCATCACAACTATCGCTAGGAATAAAGACCTCTTCGCTAACCTCTGAAAGAGCTCCACGTTTCTCCGGGAAATCTCACTCAGGCCTTTCCTTGCGACAGCGCCTAAGTAGTAAACAACGATCTTCCCTGACGCCGCCCCCAACGATGAAACAACTATGAGGATGGCTACACCTAAGGGATCCCTGTAAATAAGTGAATACCCAGCAATCAAGCCCAGATAGGGAACAGTAACGAAAGGTATGGAGTTAGAAACCATGCTAACTAAGAAAATCCCTGGAGGTCCCCCGACAAATCGCAGAATAGCATCCACTACCCACTGAAGACCCACTTTCCCTACCAACGTTTAATTTAGCCCTAATTATTAAACCTAGGAAGACCGATGACTAAGCAAGAGAACCTAAGAAAGATTGGTGAGTTAAACGGGAAATGCCCGATCTGCGGCGAAGAGACGTTCAGAATAACTTACCATATATACACCACCCCCTACGTAGGGGACATCATCATAGAAACAGGGAAGTGTTCGACGTGCGGGTTTAGATGGGCAGATGTAGGGCTTCTTGAATCCGGGAAACCCAGTAGACTAGTCCTAGAGGTGAATGGAGCTACAGAGCTAAACGCCATAGTAGTTAAATCAGCCCCAGCTATAATTAAGATACCTGAACTAGGCGTTGAGATAACACCGGGCCCTGCCGCTCAAGGATACATCACCACTGTGGAGGGAGTCCTCCTAAGAATTCTTGAGCACATTCCTTCCGAATGCCTGAAAGAAGGGAGCGAATGCTATGCTAAAGTCCAGGACATCCGTGAAGCTATGAAGGGCAACGTCAAGTTCACCTTCATCCTTGAGGACCCGTCTGGAAAGAGCTCAATATTTGGTGAAGGAGTAAATGTGAAAGTAGAGGAGCTACAGACCGAGGATATAGAGCCGTAAATAACAAAAAACCCTCTCACTCCACTTTGATTTCGAACTCTTCCCCTCCCTTAGTTTTAGGTAGCTCCACCTCAAGAACGCCGTTCCTGTACCTTGCCTTAGCGGCCTTCAACTCAACCTCTGAGGGAAGCTCAACTTCCTTATGGTATTTCTTCCCGTTCGACGCGTCAATTATTAGCTTCCTCCCTGAAACCCTCAACTTAATATTATCTTTCTCGACTCCGGGAACCTCTGCCACCACCCTGATCTTATCTCCCTCATCGATAACATCCACTAGCGGTTCTATTTCCTCAGTTATTTTAGGCGTCCTACCCAACTTACGCACATTACCGAATTCCTCGATCTTAGGCCTCCCGTCAGGGCCTATCGTAACCCTGAACCCGTACACAAAGGGCCTAACCCCTGTGCCTTTAAATTCCTCCGGGCTGAATTCACCTATTCTTTCAAACTCTTCGAAGAACTCACGGAACTCCTCATCCACCTCCCTTATCAGGTCATTGAATATATCGAATATAGTTCTTCTCCTTCTCCTCACCATTCTACCACCCATTAATATCTCAGCTTACCCGGAAATAACGGTATCCCCTTACTCCAGCCTAACAATCTCAACCACAGCCTTCTCATCACCCTCCACAACATCTATTAAGTCAGGATCCATTCTTGCTAATTCGTAAACCCCATCTATGGTTGACGGATTAACTTCCTTTAAGGTGTAGATAGCGCATACCTTACCCCTAATTGTAGATGAAGATTCATCTCTCCATCCAACCACGAAGGCCTTACGCAATCTTATACTCGTTCCCAGAGGCCCAACCATGTAACTGAACCATAACGTCACAATTACCCCCTATTTAGGTCGTCACTTTAAAAATAAGGATGCGTCTCAGCCAAACCTTGGGTCAGGACTATGGGGATTGAGGTAACGGTAGTAACTAATGGGAGTCCCTTAGGTGAAGAACTCGTGAGGATTGCGTGGGCAACAGCTCAGAAGCTTTTCCAGGACTACGGCATTGAGGTGTACGTAATTCCGTATCAAACCAAAGGCAGGGTTGTTGCCCTAGTAATCAACGGCTTAGAAATACCTGTCACACGTCCCTTGAGCAGGGAGGAATTAACTAACATTATATTAAGTGCCGCCTCAAGCGAAGGGAAATGGGAAGATGAAACCGTTCTTGGCGCTACGGCGGTCGATGACGGCTCCTTCGGCAATGGTGTTGTGGTTTATGCTTAAGCTGAGTACTCTTCAATGAGTTCACATATCCCCATCTCCTTCCACCTTCCCAGCCTCCCAGCCAAAACGACGTTAGGTAACTCAATGTTAGCTAACTCCTTCTCTGACCTAAGGACACCGTACTTCTCGAAATACCCCCTAACAGCAGTAACGTTGCCTTTCTTAAAACCCATCCTACTTAAGTCACTGTAAGCTTTCTCAATGAATGAGCCCTGAGGCATGAGGCGTTCATACGGTAGAACCACGTAAGCCATACTCACGTCACCTACCCCGTAGATTTCGCCGGGGAGAATGACTGTGTAAACGCTGTTGTATTTCTTCCTACCAAGAATTCTTAAAGTAACAGCGTCTGTTCTGGACTTAACGACATGGAGTGAAACGTAGAGAGGAATTCCTTTAAGCACCGTAGCCGTTTCTCGCTTACCTATCTTACGGAGGAAGTAGTCCAAAGGTAATGTGTTAATGAGGGTGTCGTAATTAATAGGTTCCCACCAAGCCACCCTCAAAATCTGCCCTTGGAGATCGATCTCCTTCAGCTCACCGAAAATTGTATTAGCCTTCATCCTTCCCATAAGCTTTCTATAAACGGAGCACCAACCCCC
>JAGHCP010000164.1 GCA_021160415.1 Desulfurococcales archaeon | reverse complement strand
GTCTACACCAAGCAGGGGTTCCTGGCTAGGAGGATGATAAGGCTCTACGAAATAATAGGGTACGACCCAGCGACGGACGCAATACTCTCCATACCCGTGTTTAACTGGGACCCAACCACCGACAGGTTCATATTCAGCGGTAGGGGGGCTAGCTACCTCTTAGAGGAGAAGATAGCCGTCATGAAGGGCATACCTAAGAGCCAGATGAGGCAGATCTACGACGAGTTAGAGCTCAGAAGGGAGTTCCTTGAGACGCTAGTCAAGAAGAAGGTGTTCAATTACTGGGACGTGTGGAAAGCCGTGATTAAGGCTGACGAGCTAGGGGTTGAGGAAGCTCTGAAGAGGTTAAGGGCGGGGACCCTCCTATGAGCATCAAGGAAAAGCTGAAGAACTTCCTAAGCAAGACCGGGAAGCTCGTAACCATAATTAAGTCCGTGGTTGTGGCGATAGGAATTTACGGCTCCTACTACGTAATAGGGTACTCAAGCATCCCCTACCCCGTTAACTACGTTTTAGTTGCGGGAGTCGGTTTCTTCCTTTTCATGGCTATGTACGCACCTCAGATGATGGGGCTCTCACGCAAGAGATATGAGGCGGACATAGACTTCGTGTACGTCCTAGCACACATGCTTTCGGTGTCAACCAGCAAGACATCCAACACGAACATCGTTCACTCAGTCTCCGACGAGAACCTCTACCCTAAATACGCCCAATTCTTTAAGAGAATCTACGTCCTCGTGAAGGAGTACGGCTACGACTTCCCTAAAGCAGCCCTCATAGTCAGCGAGAAGGCAGGGAAGTTCAAGTACCTCAACGACTTCCTTAAGAGGTACGCCGCAACGGTTAAGGTTGGTGAGGACACCGAGAGGTTCATAGAGACGGAGCTGAGGAACACCATGAACTTCTACGAGTACGTGTACTCACGCGTCATGGACTCAGCTAGGACTTTGCTAGGGATTTACTCCGCAGTAATGACTTCCGCGATCTTCGTGATAGCTAACCTACTAATCCTTTCATTCATCTTCGGAGGTAACCTCTCCATAATAATTATCTCTTTCATAGCTTCCTTCGCAGCCCTAGCAGCTGTGGCGGTGACGATCTGGCTTGGAATGCCTAAGGAGGTCCTCATAATCGGAGGTAAGGAGAGGAAGAAAGTTCTGGAACTCCCGTACCTACTTACCTTAGCATCCCTCGCAGCAATTCTTTGGCTAGTCGTCCTCTACATTTTCTACATAATAGATATCGACCCCTACCTACTCATAGCGATAGCGGGCACGTTACTGATGATCCCCGGAGGGATCTACAGGAAGATCGAGGGATTCGTTAAAGAGATAGATGAGGACTACCCCGTCTTCGTCAGGATGTATGGAAGCAACCTAGCCATACTACCGTCACCGCTGAAGGCTTTAGAGCCTATGATAGGGGTTCTCTTCGGCAAGGTCGCCCTAGCGGCTAACAGGCTACACACCCTCCTAGCCAACAACATAAGCTTCGCCACCGCACTCAAGGAGTTCGCTAAGGCCAGCAAGTCGGAGTTGATTAGGAGGGCATCAACAATACTTGGGGACGCCCTCAAGTACGGAGGCAACATGTCTAAGGTAGGCCTACTCCTGTCTGACCTATCCCTGATGATTAACAGGACAAGGCGGAGGAGGTTCCAGGTACATAAAACCTTCGAATCGACTGTCTACGCCCTCCACATGACTAACGTCCTCCTCATATCCTTCATCACGGTCCTGATGAACATGTTTTCGCAGGCATTAGTGCAGATCAGGACCCTCATACCTTTCTATCCGCTACCTGGGTGGGTTGTTAACTACCTGGGCCTGTCGGTCGCTGTGTTCTTAACGGTGATAAACGCCTTCGCATTGACCGCAACCAGCGGGGCCGGGAAGCATATCTTCGTGTATTACACAGGTCTCTTACTTCTGCTTGGAGGGATCAGCGCTTACGGATCTATGATGATGGTTCAATATATGCTTCAACCGGTCAGCAACATCATATCGCAGACCATGAAACCCATACCTTAAGCCCTTAAACCACCAACTCCCCTACAACCCTACCTATCAAAGTCCTCGCGAGGATGACGGGCCTACCGGAAACCTCCCTGACTATTTCCTTGGCGCCTAACCCGTAACCCACACAATCAAGGACGACGACGTCACAGTCCTTAAGGTGTGAAGCGGCTTCCCTCAGAGCTTCATCACTGCCTGAGTAAGGTGATGATGCCTCAACACACACTTCATCAGCGACTCCCTCCCATTTCCCACGCACCTCCCCCTTCTGCTCAGGGGAAGGTATTATAACGCCTAACCTCCTAACCCCTAAAGCCTTAACGACGTTCTCTAGGAGGGTGGAGGGATCAATGAAGATTTTACTGGTCTTGATGCCGGGGAACTCGCCCGTACATATGAAGACCACAACGTCAGCTACTTCCGAGACCTTATCAACACATCCCTGAACCCTGCCCCTGATCTTCTCCCTGCCAAGCTTCACTTGGGTTCCCTCCCGCATTCTAGTGACAAGTATGTATTCTCCGGGGCCCGGCCTTAATTCCTCTACATCCTTAAGGGTCAGCCCGTCAAGAGCCCCGCATTCCACCACCTCAGCCCTTCCGAGATACTGCCTTATCTCCGACAGAACATCGGTTCTCGGGGACTGCCCTATGGTTACGAACCCGACAATCACTTCAGAGAACCCCTGGTCTGCAAGTGCTTCATAGAACCGTAAAGACTTACGAGCCTCTTGAACTCCTCCTCATCGTAAAACATCACCTCCCCCCTCCCGAAGGCCTTAGCTACCACAACCACGAACCTGGCCGCCTCCTCAACGATGACTTCGCTTGAAGCCCCGGTAGCGCAGCCCGGGACAGGAACCTCCGACGTTATGGCTACACCCACGACGGGTGCGTCAGTTGCTGTTGCGGGCTGCATAATGCTGTTTATATGGTCCACCCCATTCCCATAAGGCGTTATGTCCTGCATAGTTATGGGGAGGACGGCAGGAGGTTTCCCAGTCACATACTCCATGAT
>JAGHCP010000123.1 GCA_021160415.1 Desulfurococcales archaeon | reverse complement strand
TTACCTTGCATATGATACGCGGGCGTGTGAAAAACATGCCTTAATCCATTTAGGGATTCTGAAAACTAAGTATATATTAATGTAATTTGGTGGCGGGCCCGCCGGGATTTGAACCCGGGACCTCCGGCTCCGAAGGCCGGTGCCTTAATCCTGGCTAGGCCACGGGCCCTACTTCACTTCTCTTTATTGATGTTAAGGATCTTTAATTTTCATATCTTATTATGTCTTACCGCACGGTTCCAGTTGTTGAAGGTGATGTGTTGAGGGTGTTTCGGTTTCTTGACGGATAAGACGTTTTTATGTTTGGTTCCTAACCTTTATTGGGTTCGGGTTTGTCTCAGGCTGTATTAGCTGGTAAGGGAAGGCGGACGTTGCTGGACTACGTTAAGAGGAGGAAGGAGGTTAGGGGCTTCTCCGTGGTGGCTGGGGGTGTTCAGTTCGGTGTGAGGTATGACGGGGGTAAGGGGAGGGAGTTCTCCCTTGTTTCTGATAGGTATGAGTTAGTGAGTGCTTTGAGGTCTGGTTACCTGCTCGGTTCGTACTACGATGGCCGTGCCGCTAAGGCTTACCTCAAGTTCTACAATGACTCGGAGGGGAAGGTCTACGTCTGGTATGATCAGTCCGGGCACCTCCCCTACTTCATCACGGATATGAGGCCTGAGGAGGTGCGCAGCATCCGGAAGATCGTTGAGGACCCTTCCTTCGTGAATATCGAGGTCGTTAAGAAGTACGACCTCCTGAGGGGTAGGGAGGTCAGGCTCACTAAGATCGTGGTTAAGGACCCTCAGGCTGTTCCCAGGCTGAGGAAACTCGTCAGTGAGGCGTGGGAAGCTAAGATCAAGTACCACGACAACTACGTGTACGATAACGGCTTGGTGCCTGGCCTCGAGTACAGAGTCCTCAACGGAAGGCCTGAGGAAATCAGGCATGGAATACCGGACGACGTGCTTAACCTCTACAGGAACGCGGTTTCAGCGGAGTCCGGCTCCATGGACTTCGCTATGAGGCTGGCGCCGCTCTTCGAGACGAGGCCTCCTGACATGAGGAGGCTGGCAATAGATATCGAGGTGTACTCACCTCTAAGGGGGAGGGTGCCAGACCCTGAGAGGACGCCCTACCCTGTGATAAGTGTGGCTCTCTTCGGGAGTGACGGGCTGAGGAAGGTCTTGGTGCTGGCTAGGGAGGGATTGCCTTTCGGCGACCCCTCAACCCTCCCTGAGGGGGTCGAGATCGAGGTTTTCGACTCTGAGAGGGCTTTACTTGTGGAGACCTTCAGGATAATTAACGATTACCCGACGGTGATCACCTTCAACGGCGATGACTTCGACCTCCCATACCTCTTCAACAGGGCCGTGATGCTGGGGGTTGACCCAGACTTCGTGCCGATCGTGACTGTCAGGGACTTCATAGGGATCAAGCACGGCTTCCACATAGATCTATACAGGTTCTTCAGCATAGAGGCGATCCAGAACTACGCTTTCGGCTCCGCCTACAAGGAGAAAACACTGGACGCGATAGCGAATGCGTTGCTCGGCGAAGCGAAGGTCACCCTAGAGCTGGGGATCAGTGAGCTTTACCTAAGTAAGCTGATAGAGTACAACGCTAAGGACGCGGAGCTAACGCTTAAGCTAACCACGTTTGGCGGGGAGCTTGTGTGGAAGCTGATGGTTCTGATAATGCGTCTAGCGAAGATGGGGATCGAGGACGTCACTAGGAGGAAGGTCTCGGCATGGGTTAAGAGCTTAATGTACTGGGAACACAGGAAGCGCGGTTACCTAATACCGAACTCGGAGGAGCTCCTGAGGCTTAAGGGCGAGGTGAAGACAGCCGCGAGGATCGGGGGGAAGAGGTACGCAGGGGCGATAGTCATCGACCCCATACCGGGCGTGTACTTCAGGGTCACAGTGCTGGACTTCGCCTCCCTGTACCCGAGCATCATTAAGGTATGGAACCTGAGCTACGAGACTATAGACCCGCCTGAGGGTTGGTGCCCCACTAATTCGCTGAAGGAGATACGTGACGAGCAGGGGAACGTACTGCACAGGGTCTGCATGTCTAGGAAAGGCATAACTACCGAGATAGTTGGTATGCTCAGGGACTTCAGGGTGAGGGTCTACAAGAAGCTGGCTAAGAGCAAGACAACCCCTGAAAACCTCAGACACTGGTACGACGTTGTGCAAAGAGCTATGAAGGTATACATTAACGCGTCTTACGGGGTTTTCGGGCACGAGAAATTCCCGTTCTACTCCCCATCCCTTGCTGAGTCGGTGACAGCGCTCGGGAGGTTCGTCATATCCTCAAGCCTGAGGAAGGCTAAGGAGTTAGGGCTTAAGGTTCTCTACGGGGATACGGACTCCCTGTTCCTGTGGGACCCCGGAGATGAAGCGCTTAACACGCTCATAGACTGGGTTGACAGGAACTTCAACCTCGACCTGGAGCTGGACAAGAAGTACCGCTTCGTCGCCTTCGCCCTCAAGAAGAATTACCTAGGCGTGCTGGAGAACGGTAAGGTAGACGTGAAGGGGTTGGTTGGGAAGAAAAAGAACGTCCCTAAGTTCCTCCAGGAAACTTTCAATAAGGTCGTCAACCTCATGACGCAGATCGAGGACAACCCTGTCTCCCTTGAGAGGGTTAAGGACAGCCTGAAGAAGGAGGTTAAGGACCTGTACAGGAGGCTTAAGGACAGGGACTTCACGCTAGATGAGGTTGCATTCAAAACTACGCTTAACAAGGACGTAGACAGCTACGTTAAGACGACCCCGATACACGTTAAGGCTGCGCTCCAGCTGAGGAGGTACGGGCTATTCATATCGAGAGGCGACATAATACTGTACGTGAAGACAAGGACCAAGGATAAGGTGAAGGCTGTGCAGCTGGCGAAGCTAAGCGACGTAGACATAAATGAGTATATTGAGGCCACTAAGTCGATCCTTCAGCAGCTGCTCACCCCCTTCAACATTTCATGGGAGGAGGTCGCCGGGGGTGTGGGGCTATTCAGCTTCCTTAATAACCCCTCCTAACTCCCTCAGCCCTTCCTTCAACTCACCCGTAACCTCAGCCACTAACTCCTCAGCCTCTAACCTGTTGGACCCCGAAGCCAGTACGTAGACGTCGAGGACCGGTTTCCTGACCTCGTCACCTTTAGGGTGGGTCTTTATGTATACCGAGTCATATATCCTTAGAACTTTCTTAACGATCCTAGCCGCTGAGGACTCAGGAACTCCAACAACCCTGAAAGTCTTCTCAACAACGTACCGTGTCGGTATCACCTCCCTGATCCGGGGCTCGACCCAGCCCTCCCACATGGCTTCTAACTCCTTAGGAACGCCCGGCAGTGAGATCACGATGGTTTCGCCAACCTCTAACCATGAGCCGGGGGCACTCCCCACTGGGTTAGATATGGGGACAGCACCCTCAGGCAGGTAAGCCATCTTAACCCTCTCCTCAGTTAGTTCATACCCCCCTTCCCTATCCCACTCCTCAACCATTCTCAGCGCGTCCTCGTTGAGCTTGAGAGGCCTCCCAGTAGCCCTAGCAACGGCTTCCAAGGTTCTGTCGTCGTAAGTAGGTCCCAACCCTCCGGAAGTAACTATGAGTTTAGGCTCCCTGCCCAGGAGCTCCTTAAGGAACGTGGAAACCAGACCCACGTCATCAACTAGTGAGATGTTTCCGAGGATGTCGAGGCCCAGTATAAACAACCTCCTGCCAAGGTAGGCAGCGTTGGTGTTTACTACCCTGCCCTGGACGACCTCATTGCCCAGGGTGAGGACCCAAGCCTCACGTGAAGGCATTTCTCAACCCCACATATATGTGGTGAGCCCTCTGTAAAACGGTTATCGTGTCGAGGACGGCGGTGGCCACACCAGCCCAGAAGGCGATGAAAGGAAGGTTAACGCCGATTAAGACCATCATAGCACCCAGAGCGATTAACCTCTCCCCCCTCTCCATTAGGCCCACACCCTCAAGCCTCAGCCCGAGGGCTTCCCCCCTAGCCCTCGCGTAGCTTATGAGGAATGAGGCCGTTATGAGGTAAATGACCAGCCAGGGAGGGAAGCCGAAGAACAGTAAAGCAGACGTGAAGGCCGCATCGGAGACCCTATCACTGAAGGAATCTAGGAAAGCGCCTTCCTTAGAGGACCTCCCTGAAGCCTTAGCTACCGCGCCGTCCAGGTAGTCCATGAGGCAGGAACATATGAATAGCAGTAGCGTGCCCCACTTCAGCCCTACGTACGACGTTAGAGGTGTGAGCAAAGCGAGAAGCAAGCCCGTGACAGTTAATTCGTTCGGCGTAACGCCCGCCCTACTTAACGCAGTCCCCACCTTGGTGGTTAGTGGTTTAAGGGCCCCTCTGAGCTTCGTCAGCATTAGCCACTGACCTAGGATTTCCTAGGGCCACACCTTAAAATAGGTTAGAGGTTTAAGGATAGTGGATGTTGAGGAATCCGGGAACTGACACACAGAATGATGTGTTCGGCTCGCTGAACTCGCTTATTAACCCCATCCCCAGGTTAAATCGATGAGTAAGATGGTCAAGAAGCTGGTGCTGGTTACGTCGGATGGTCACCCCCAACATAAGTACTTCATGAGGGTAGCGTCGGAGGTCTCCAAGGCTACGGGCCTAGAGGTGGAGACCAGGAAGGATGACTACACGTACCTCGATAAGCATGGCGCTAAGGACGACTTGGGGCTCACGTGGCTGCCTCAGCTCCTAGTTCAAGTAGGGGATGATGCGTTCCCAATACTTCCCGAGCCCGTCTTAACCGCCGACGGTAAACTGGATTACGAGGCGGGTGTTAGGGAAGCCCTGAAGAGGCTTGAGGAGGTTCATGGAAGGGATGCCTAAGTCAATCATAGTTAGGGTCGTTAACGGCTCGATAAGGGAGCGGATTCCCAGCGATGAACCACCTCATCAAGCCGTTAAGGACGTGGTTATTTCCTCACTCGCGGAGTGGGACCCGAGCAGGTCCGACCTGATAGTCACGAAACACAGCTTGGGGGAGGAGGAGATTTACCTCGTGAGCATTAAGGGCGAGTGGGAGCAGGGTGAATACGTGGAGAAAGAGCTCCTCCTCGTAGCTCCTTACAGTGAGGAGGGCACCATAAACGATTTGTTGAAGGAAATAGCTGAATACACGTCGAAGGGCTGAAGACGTCACCTTTAATGTTTCTCTAGGCCTTGATAAGGTGGTGATGTGTGGCGTCCTAACGTGACCTTAGAGGGATGATGAAAGGACCACTATCTGATGCTCTACTCACCCTCCCGTAGAAACTCACTTATGCCTTCGTAGGCGGGTTGAGGGTTGCTCCCCTCTTGAGCCGCCCTCCTCTTACTTCTAGACATCTCGACAGCTACTGAGACTCTTGACCTCCTAACTCCTCGGGGATCCCCCACTATCTGAGGGGCAATCACCTTACCCGTAAACATCTCGGCGACGGGGCACACCTCCAAACATATCCTGCAGCCAGAGCATCTACTCAAGTCCACGACGGGCTTCCCTGACGACACATTGATGGCGCTCTCAGGGCACCACGTCTCGCAGTTCCCGCACCCGACACACCTATCCCACCGCACCATTAAGCGTATTAGGTCGATGCTGTCCTCCACGCTTCCCGCGCTGAGAACCACCCCCTCCTCACCCTCGCAGGCTCTCATCTCCCCCGCCCGGCCTCTCAGCTGTACACACCCACCTTCATCTTTGAGGTAGGGGGACAGAACCCTCCATTGACTCCTTAGGGAGTCTAAGCTGACCGGTGGGGTTAACCTCAGGGAGATATGTCGGCCTTTCTTGAGGACCTCAACGTTGATTCCAGCTCTTGCTCCGTACTCAGATCTCCAATCACCCTCGCTGCGAAGACCGAGCCAAGCTTCAACCCTCCTCCTCCCCTGTGCTCGGGGGTTTAACCACCTCCAGAGGTGGTACCTAACCCACTCCTTCCTCATGCCTAAGCGTTTCCTCCACTCCTCCAGGATCTCCTCCCACATACCCCACGTGTCTGGGAAGTGTTTCATAACCATGTAGTACTCCGCGACGTTCCCGGCGGGGCACATGAAGCACCCCAACCTATCGAAGCCCTGCATGTACAGGGGGTTGGGCCTCAGCTTCTCCATCCTTATGTATGCCCACACAGTCAGCTGATCCCAGTCCTGAATCGGGGATATATTGAGTGCTGAAGGCAGCCACCGGTTCCTCCACACCTTACCTGACCATGAACGGTCGACTGACTCATACGCTCTCTGACCTATGATGGCCAGCGCGCCTTCACTGTACCTAGTTCTGTACACCTTCGCTATGGGCGACATCTTGACTACCTTGCAGCACCACCTGAAGTCTTTCCCTGGAGGGCCGAAGACCTTAACCCCCTTCCAGAAGAGATCGCCGGCATCAGCGACTATTAGGTCTAATCCTGTGGAGTTAGCGACCGCCTTGACGTAGGGAGGTGTGGGAGGTAGCTCCAGCCCAGTGTCGTTGAAGAGGATGTCGGGCTCCAACCCGGCCTCCAAGGAAATATGTAGAGCGACCAGCGAGTCCTTCCCGCCTGAGAAGGACACCACTGGCTTAAGCCCTGTTTTACCCTGCATAACAGCAACGTGCTTAACCGCTCTAGAAATGGCTGATCGGATCAGGAGGTCGTTGACCTTCATGAAGTCCTCGAACGTGGCCTTCTTCTTTACGGGTGGTTCGGACACCCTCAGGAATGACTGCACCCTGAACTTACCTTTCTTCGCAACGGCTAAGGCCTTCAGCCTCCCGGAAGCGTCCGTTACCACGGCTTGGGTACCGTCGATCAAGTGCGAAGCATCCCCAACGACTTGAAGGGGTCTTACAGGCCCACCAACCCTGAAGGCCTTAACGAGGCTCTTAGATACCGCGATTTCCGCACTAACGGATGATAATCTCCACCTCCACATCATGTGTTTAGGGTCGAAGTAAACCCTGCCTACCACCGATCCACCCACGATGACTTCCTTCATGTCGTCGAAGTGCGGGGCTTTATTCAAGTACGTAGAGCCTTCATCGATACCTAAGTCATGCATCAACGCGTCACTCCCGAACTCGTTTAGCAGGGACTCCCTGAGTATGGCGAGATCCCCATCGAATGCCGGCCTTATGTCGGCGGGCTCAGCGAGCCTTAACCTAACACCTCTCTCCAAACCCCCACATTCTCTATTCCTGGATGGGACGTTGAGGTCCCTGCACCAGTAAATGTCGGTACGTATCCCCCACTTCCTCAACTAGGTGGGCACCTCAGCAATTAACACAGGACGCACATTTTATTAAACGATTGAGTTTATGGTGGCGGCGGTTGAGCCTACCCTCATTCATTCAGGGATTGACCGTGCAGATAATGGCTATAGCGTGGACCCTCTTCCTAGTCTCATGGGTTATTGGGTGGGCCGTCAGAGGGGCCCCAATACCTATTCATAGGGTTAAGAAGGCCGGTCAGTCCCTCATAGAGGATGCGGTGCTTGCCGCTTTCTGGATGGCGATTGGATCATCGGTCTTCGCTCTTATTTCCTACCTTACATCAGCGATTCACCAACCCCTCCCACCACCACCTCAGCCTTGAGGGTTCGGAATGGATCTGCTTCTCGTAGCGACTGACTTGGCGATGCTCACCTACGTTTTAGGGGTCCTCGTACTTGCCATGCCCATTCCTTACAGAGGCCTTAAGTCCTGGGGGCCGAAGCTCATGGCTGACGCCATCATGGCTGCCGTCCTAGCCTCATCGGTTTCCTTGATAATGTATGTGGGGGACTACCTCCTAGGGACCCTGGGGGTTACCTGGCCGAGCTTCTACGGTTGGTTAACAGGATTAACGACGGCGTTAACTTCGGTCTTCGCAGGGTTAACCTACGCCTCATCTCTGGTGAGGACTACCTCCTACGCATTCGCGTCGAGGCCCATCAGCACAGCGGCATCTCTCCTTGCAGCGGCATTCTCATCACTCAAAATGATCTACCTCCTATCCTCCTTCGTGTACGTGTATAGGGAGAAGCTAGCTGTCCTGGGAGTGGTGCTTTACTCCATACCTTTCAGGGTGGGTAAGTCCGCAGGTTCATTCCTGATAGCGGCTTCAATAGTGATGTATGTGGGTTTCCCCCTCATGCCTTCCTTCGTCACGTCCTTTCAGGGCGTTGCTGCGCAAGTGCATGAGTCCCCTACCTCGATGCAGTTCAGGTATCAGGTCATCGACCTCAACTGGAGGCCCGTGCCTTACCCCATCATGAAGTTCTACGCTGATACTGCACGGAAGCACCTTGTAGGTGAGGTCGTGGGTAATTCAGCGGGGTTAGTCACTATTGGAGGGTCTAAGGATGCTCTGCCGAGGAACTTCACCCTTCACGTAACGGTAAGCTTCGCAGGGTTTGAATTCATCCCTACCCCTGAAGCGGTAAGCAGTGAGTATCCCATGAGAGTTCTGAGGATTACCTCCCTCCTTGTAGGTGGGGGGTCTGCGGTAGTGATCCCTGCAGGAACAGTGGTTAGGTGGTGGGGTAGTACTTCGCGCAGCGTGCACGTAGAGATTCAGGAACCCTCAAGTGGTGGGGAGGTCTTCATCGTTAGGTGGGGGAGTAACGCATCCGTTTCCGTTGATGAGGAACTGCATAGCTGTTTATGGGGCAGGAAGGAGTGGAACGCGTTAACCCTATACATATGTAGGATAGGGCTGACGGCAGGGCCTCACAACGTGACGCTAGTCTCACATAGCGCGTATTATCAGAAACCGGTTGTGGAGGAGAAGAGGTTAGTGTACATCGACTCAATCATGGATTTGGTGTCCTCAGTTTTAGCTACTGCGGTAGCGTTTCTCTACACAGCGATTTTCCTGCCAGGCGTGTATCTGGGGCTCCTCACATCGTTAACTGCAGGGCTCTCCAGAGTTCTGGGCGGGGGGAGGGTGAGGCTCATATGAAGATACGTTTAAGGACTTTAGTGATAGTATTCGCGGTTGTTTTAGGTGTAATGAACACACGCAACCCTCTGATTGCAGCAATATCCGCCGTACTCCTCGGGGTCTTCCTGCTCATCGATGTCGTCTTGGAAGGTAGGTTGCCTTACTGACCCTAAGATGGTGCTCAGGGTGTTAGTAAAGAGCTAAGAACCGTGGAGTAGTGGCGCATCACAACTTCAGGTATTCACCAGGTAGGTGAGGGTTGATAAGTTACAGTGCTTAAACACCACTTTATGAACTACTCATGTCCTCCTTAGGATGTGTCAGTACGCAACGAGTCAGCGGATTAACGGTTAAATAAAGTCGGGGAGGTGCTGAGGGTTTATGGTAGGATGCGAGCTCCTCAAGACTGTGGGGAACTCGCTACTTAAACTCGAGGATATCCACCTTATGCCATAAGGTTCTCCCCTCGAGGATCTCCTCAACCTCAGGGTGCTTGCCGTCAATTAAGACGTGGTAAAGCTCCTTGAGGACTTGGCTTCTCTCACTGCTGAGCACAGGGAACCCAGCTTTTAGGGTTCTCACCAACTCATCAGCTGTTTCTTCTTCGTAGCAGGTGAAGAACACGGAGGTTCTGTACCTAGCGCCGCTCACCTCCACCACCCGCACCTATTGTTTCCTGAGCTCCTTAAATACGGTGAGAGCTGCGTTCAGCTCCTCTGGAAAAACTTCTTTCGGATCCCCACTCATTATTTCGCCGAAGTTAGCAACTACCCAGTCACAGGCTCTGGACACGCTTACCTCACCGGTCTTAGGGTTGAGGAGTAGGGGAAACATCCTGCATGCGAGAGGCCTTTCCTCGTAGATCCTGCACCCTCTGCTCCTAACGTCGTAGAACGGGCAGTACCCCTTTATGACCCACCTGTAAAGACCTTCGTTCCCCACCTTCCTAAAGGTGAGTTCCACCCCCTCCGCCTCAGCGAGTTCCTCAAGCCTCCTCTTCTCCCTAGGCAGCACTACCGGGCATTCATCCTCGCTTGAGAAGAAGCAGCAGTGGAGGCACCTGAAGCACTGGAACTTAGGCATTCTGCGGCAACGCCCCGCAAATCAGCTTAACTTTAACCTCAGAACCATCCCTGATACCGAACCTTTCACGCAGATTAATAGCTGACACAACCTCGAGGACATCGGGGGCGTGGCGTGAGAGGAAAGGCCTCAGAACTATGACCGTTTCAGAGTCC
>JAGHCP010000002.1 GCA_021160415.1 Desulfurococcales archaeon | reverse complement strand
GAGCATGGCTTCCGTTACGATTCTGCCTAATTCATCCATGAAGAACGCCACCCTGCTGAAGCATTCCTTCCCTAAAAACCCATCTTCCTTCTCGCATTCCTTAACTAGGAAGTGGCCGAAGGAACCACCACCATGCACCAGGGCGACCATTACGCTTGGATTTTCCCTCATGAAACGGCTGAGCTCTTCGGCAAGCCTCAATATTGTGGGAACGTCTGCACTTAGAGATTCCTTTTTCGGAGCTATGACTGAGCCTCCTATCTTAACAACCTTCAATTTTGTAGTCATCTCAAAAACCCAACCTCCTTTATTTCAAGGAATCTTGCACCATCAACATCTTTAATTGCAGCGTAAGGCATTACCTTCCAGCTTCTGAGAGGGATGCCGTAAAGAGCATGCCATAAAGCATTCAGCACTTTCAAAGTGTTTGGCACCTTACCCTCACTAAGAAGTTTGAATGAATCTATAGTCGCCACTCCAGCAAGATGTGTGATCATGTCTAAGTAGGGGGGAGGGTTGTAAACCATCTCAACCACTTCATCTTCATTGACATCCACTACCACAGGAGCCTCGGAATCCACGCCCCCTTCACCATCCCTCCAAATGTAGAGAGAACCCCTGAGTGGGAACTCCCTCAACGCTAGTATGGAGTGGTCGCATCCCAAGAACTTATCGATTTCCTGAGCAGCCCTAATCATATCGGAGTCAAGCTTCCCTCCGAGGAACTCCAGAACCGCATTAGTGACTGCGGCATACGTAAATGAGTCAATTATGGAGCCGGAAGCGAAAACCGAGATTTCTAGAGGAGGTATCTCGCCGACAACCCTCTCAAGCCTCCTCAGGAAAGCGCCAACCATATTCGCCACAGCCTCGCTAATCGATCCCCCTACAACGGAATGCTCCCCTAGACTCACGTCAATAATTAATGAGTTATAGGTCGATACAATTGCTACGGGATTTGACCTGCCTGGAATGGGAACATATGCTATCGGAATCCTTTCCCTTACTTCCCTCCTCACAACACACACCGGGTCTTAAGCTATGCATGCCTTTTACGGATTAATACACAGCAAGTGAGGCGTAACCCACGACCCAGCTTCTCTCTCCCGTCACGTCGCCAGACGTTGCATGTTTAAGCAACTTACTCCGCCTGCGTCCAATCTGAATGCTTAAGTAGAGAATAGTCATTACTGGGCCGACTCCACACATGGAGATATCCTTCTCAATTACGACGGAGTAAAGCCCTTCAGGATCAACAGCTTCAACTTTCTTCAAGACCTCTTCATCCTTTCTTAAAGCAAGCTCGTGAGGTTCGTAATGCGTTAGATCCGTTGTTGATATGACGGTAGCATCCCGGCCAAGTTCTTCCACGGCTCTCCGAATGGCCGACGCTAAGTCCTTTGCTGTTTCAGGTGTTTGATAGAGCATTGTTATGGGAACTATTTTGAAAGTGCTTCCAAAAATGTACTGGAGAAAAGGCAACTGAACTTCAAGGGAATGCTCTCTCTCATGCGCGGAGGTGTCAAGCTTAACAAACTTGGAGTGCTTAACTATTTCAGCTACTAAGTCTGAGTCAATCTCTACATCCCCTAAAGGGGTCTCCCAGAAGCCTTCGGGGAACACCGATATGGCTGGCCCCACACCTGTATGGTTAGGACCTATTAAGATGAATGTATGAGGCAGTCCTTCCAGCGATATGGAGAGATATGCATAGGCAGCTACAGGGCCACTGTAGATGTACCCTGCATGGGGGACGATATAACCTACCGCTTCCTTGTTCCTCACGCGTGCTGGTTCTGGAAGCCTGCCCGGCCCCAATTCGTGCTTAAAGCACCATTCAATCCTTGATCTTAACTCTTCTGGGTCCGATTCATAAAACTGCCCGGCAAAAACTGCTGGCCTATTCACCACCGGGCCGTCACCTTCGTTTCGAAGGCGTCTGGCCCTACCGGAAGATTCGCATCCATCCCTATAACTCCCCGTTCTCTGAGAACCTGCCTTGTCAGTAACCAGTAGATGAGTGCTAGTGATTTCCTCCCCTTATTATTTGCAGGTATCACTAAATCTATCCCGCTAAGCTTCGCGTCAGTGCTCGCAATGGCGACCACCGGAATACCTATTTTGGATGCCTCAAAGATTGCTTGCTGATCCACCCTTGGATCAGTAACTATGATGACCTCCGGCTCTACGTAGTGTTTAAGCCGTGGGTTCGTCAAGGTCCCGGGGATGAACCTACCTGTGACTGCCTTCGCGCCTGTTAACTCCGCGAACTTCCTTACGGGAGTGAATCCGTACTGCCTTGCCGAAACCGCGAGAACATTTTCTGGCTTATATCTAGCGAGGAACTTACCTGCAACCCTAATTCTCTCGTCGGTTTTCCTGATATCTATGACGTAAGGGCCTTCCGGCTTCTGCTTGTAAACAAATCTCTTCATGTGTTGCGTACACATGTGGGTGCCTATGTGTACTCCTGCCTCTAAATACATGTTTATAGGGACGAGTAACTCAATTGAAGCTGATTCGTAACTTCTGCCCTGCTCCTCCGCCATGGTGCATCACGCCTTCTTAGTGTACATAACCATTTCCTCGATTAAATTAACGTGAGATATGAAAACCCTTCTGCAGCAGTACCGCCTAATTTTAAGATCGTCCAGGACTTTCCGAGGGTTCTCACCAGCCTTCACCCTCCTAACGAATTCCTCCCATTTATCTCCAATCACAGCACCACAGGTTGGGCACCTAACAGGAAACATTACCATTACACTGTCACCTGTAGGATTTCTGCCTCCACCTCCTTGCGGAGTACCTCATCCACTTCTCAGGTTCGGTCTGCCTCGGATCCCCAGCCAGCATAGGTCTACTGTACTCCTTGAAGAGCGTTCTTAACTCATCGCTCCCGGTGAATGACACAATACCTCTCGCTATAGCAGTCCTTACAGCGTCCGCCTGAGCCATGAAACCGCCTCCTTCAACAGTTACTCGGATATCCATAGTCTTCCAGATCTTCTCGCCCGCAAGCAGTAGAGGCTCCATCATCTTAAGCCTGGCCATTTCAACAGGCCATATCTCTAAGGGAATCCCGTTGATCCATACACGCCCCCTACCGGGTTTTATCACGGCCCTAGCAATAGCAGTCTTCCTCTTCCCGGTTGAGATAACTATTTTGTTCTGAGTTTGCCCTAATTTTGACGAACTCATCCTTTCCACCCGAGAGCCTTAGCTATTTCTCCAACAGTTATGTATTCACGGCCTAGCTTCTCTGAACTGACTGAAGAGAGCTTAACCATTTCCTTCCCTTCAAACTCTTTAGGTATACCCACGAACACCTTCAAATTCCTCAAAGCCTCCAAGCCCTTCTGAAAGTTCTTAGGTAGCATACCTTTAACTGTCCTCTTAATTATGGCTTCCGGGGTTCTGGGTCTCCTAGGTGATCTTTTCTGCGGGTTTCTTAATGTCTTAATCCTCAGCCAAACTTTATACCCTTCAATGACCCTCAGCTTCTCACCACTTACAACAGCCTTCTCAGCGTTCACAACATAAATCTTGAAGCCTTCCTGAAGTGCCTTCGCAATGTGTGTGCAAAGCCTACCTAGGATAGCTCCTTCAGCATCTATGATTATCGTGCGCCTCAACTTCCTCGCCTCTGCACTCATCCTAACACCCTCACCCCACTACCCCTTGGATTCTCACGTATTAAGTCTTCAATGGTGAGAACCTTCCCTCCAGCCGACTTTATTTTAAGTAGCGCCGTCTCACTGAATGAGAGGGCTGCAACCGTGACTTTCTTATTGAGGAGCCCTGCCCCTAAAACCTTACCTGGAACAACTATTACATCTCCATCCTCAGCATACCTGTTAATCCTCGAAATGTTAACCACTACTCTCTTCCTTGAAGGTCGCCCCAGTAAATCGGCTACGTAACCCCAAATAGGGGCATCATTCGCTTTAGATGCTTTCCTGAGCTGCGTAATTAATTTCCTTACCACGATATTTGTTGGTCCAGTCCTCCTCATCCAGCACCACCCTCAACTGCCTCCTCAATTGAACTGATCTCACTTAAAAGAGTATCCAGTTTCTTTATGATCTCCTTTACAGACTCCACGAGAATTGTCCTAGGACTTAAGGCCCCAGAGGACTCAACCATCAAGTAGTACTCACCCTCTTTATGAGTAAGCGTTATTGCGTCGTAAGCACACGTCCTAGTACACTGCCTGCATAGTGTACACCTGTCCTCGTAGACTTGGAGCTTCCCGTTAACCATCTTAAGCGCCCCAGTAGGGCATACATTAACGCAGTCCCCGCAGTCAGTGCACTTATCTCTGTCCACCTTAACAACGGGGACATAGGTGGCAACTGACACTGTTGCCGGGGCCCACTTGATGTGTTCCTTCCCCCTCCCTAATCTCGCGTATGCCTCGAGAATGATCCGTTGATTAGGACCTAAGAGAACGATGGGAATCTTATCACTTGTCGGCTTCACGTCAGGGTCTGTGAGAGGCTTGAGCTCCCCCGAGTAAACAGTTCTTATCTCATCCTCTCCTGCTTCAGCCTCTAACGAAAGAATAGCATAGCACGAAGGATCCTCCTCCATACCCTCCTTACTACATTCTTCGGGGGATTTGTATTTCTTCAACGCTTCTTCCGAAGCTAATGGAATCAAGCCTATTCTATGCGCTATTATCTCATCATGAAGAACTGAAGTGTTCGTTCTGAAAACCACGAAATCTACAGCCATCGTTGGAACGTACTCCAAAGCCGCCCTCCGTATAGCGTTAACTATGTGTATATGAACACCCTTGATGAGGAGCTTGACCCTATTCTCATCCTTCTCAACTACTTTGATGGAGACAGTCATGAGTAGGCACCGTCACACTCTCCTACCTCTCCTGCCTCCAGGTCTCCGGGTGGTGTCATGTGGTATCGGCGTGACGTCCTCTATCCTTCCGATAATGAAGCCCGCCCTAGCTAAGGCTCTGATAGCTGCTTGAGCTCCCGGACCAGGGATTTTAGGTCCGTGACCACCAGGCCCCCTAACTTTTATATGGATCGCTGAAATTCCTTTCTCCATTGCTTGCTGCGCTGCCCTATAGGCAATCATCATAGCAACGTAAGGTGATGGCTTCTCCCTGTCTGCTCTCACCACCATACCGCCAGACATTCTCGCTACAGTTTCTGCACCGCTTAGGTCAGTTATGTGAACAATAGTGTTGTTAAATGAGCTAAATATGTGGGCCACACCCCATTTAAGTTCTCTGGATGCGAACGCCATATCCAATCACCTCAGGCCTGAGCCTCTTGAACCTCCTGCTCGGAGGCTTGCTTCTCCGACATCCATTCCTTAACCCGCTCTGCCATAGGGGATCCTGGGGATATATCTATGAGATCCTCCACATCTCTCCAAACCAGGTAACCAGGTGAAGTAACCCGCCTCCCAGCTATGGCTATATGTCCGTGAACAATCATCTGCCTAGCCTCATGAATGGTTCTGGCTAAGCCCTTCCTGAAAACAATTGTCTGAAGCCTCCTTTGAAGAATGTCCTCTACAGTCAAACCCAGAATTTCATCAACAGTTGCTTTATCGGACTCAAGCAAACCCATCCTGAATAACCTCCTAACTAACTCCGCCTCCCTCTCAGCCCTAACTTCCGGGGCAAGTGAAAGTAAGGCCTTAGCCCTATCCCTTATTCTCCTGAGGAACGTCTGAGCCCTCCACAGCTCACGCTTGTTCCTCAAGCCATATTTACCTACTAACTCCATCTCCTCAAGAAGCCTCTCCTTAATCCACGGATGACCAGGCCTCTCCCACTTCTTCCTTGACTTCTTAGGATCGCCCATTACGCATCACCTCTTCTTCTTAGACACTCCCACAACAGGGCCTAACCTACCTGTTGTATGGGTTCTCTGACCTCTTACCTTAAGCCCAAGCTGATGTCTTATCCCTCTCCACGACCTAATCCTCATCAACCTCTCAATATCCTGCCTGGCTTCGTATATGAGGTCAGCACCTATCAAATGCCTGTCCTCACCGGTTCTGAAGTCCTTCCTTCTGTTCAAATACCATGAAGGAAGCCCATACTTCTGCGGATTATTTACTGCGTCTTCTAATTTCTCGACGTCCTCCTCGCTCAAGTAACCTACACGCATATGAGGGTCCAACCCTAACCTGCGTACTAACGCCAAACCCGTGTGATATCCTATACCCTTAATTTTAGCTAGTCCGAAAGGAAGCAATTGATCGCCTTCGATATCTATACCAGCGATTCTCACGATATGCTTATACGTCTCCTCAGGCATCCCGGTAATCACCCACCTACCTACAAACCAAAACAGTACACGATATATAAGCTTTAAAGCTTTAGACTTCAGGACGCCCTGAAGCCTCTTGACAGGTTTAATAACTTACTAAACCTTATAAAGGCTTGGAGAAAGGCATGGAGCCCAGGAAAAACTCCCACATATTCATACATCCTACAGCAGTAATTGAAGAAGACGTAGTCATAGGTGAGGGTACTAGAATTTGGCACTTTGCACACATAAGGAAGGGTGCAAGAATAGGCAAGAATTGCAACATAGGTAAGGGGGTGTATGTCGATGCGGGCGTTAAAATAGGGAATAACGTGAAGATCCAGAACTTCGTTTCTGTGTATCGCGGGGTTACTGTGGAAGACGATGTCTTCCTTGGCCCCCACGCAACGCTCACAAACGATCTCTACCCTAGATCCTTCAATGAAGACTGGGAGGTGGTGCCAACACTTATAAGGAGGGGTGCCTCAATAGGTGCAAACGCAACCATAGTTGCAGGTGTCACGATAGGGGAATACGCAATGGTGGGAGCTGGAGCGGTAGTGACTAAGGACGTACCCCCTCATGCATTAGTTTATGGAAACCCTGCTAGAGTAAGGGGCTTCGTATGCTTTTGCGGTCGCCCGCTGCGTCCTGAGGATATT
>JAGHCP010000159.1 GCA_021160415.1 Desulfurococcales archaeon | reverse complement strand
TGCTCAAGCTTGTTGAGAGTATGAGAGTTAAACGTGGTGTGCCTCCTAAGGCCTGCAAGGTGGCCTTGCTGGGAGTGGCATTCCGCGGAGACATAAATGATACGAGGCTTTCCCCCTCACACGATCTTGCAGGTCTCCTTAAGGCTAGAGGCTATCTAAACGTGGTTGCGCATGACCCCTATGTGGTAAAGGACGATATTCTGGAGGAGTTAGGGATAGATCTAACAACTAAGCTAGAGGATGCTTTAAGAGGGGCTGGCATAGTCATTATAGCAACTAGACACAGCGATTACAAGGACTTAAGCGTTTCAAAACTATGTGAGATGAGCGGGAAAAACCCAATAATTGTTGATGCTGTTAACGTTATCTCTATCGATGTAGAGTACGATAACCTTGTAATATTAGGGAAGGGTCATAACGCTGGAATGTAAATCTTTTATTTACGTGCACCTCACATTAATAGTGAGGCGGTTTAGGTGAGTAAGGATCAAGCCATAGGAGCTGCTTTGATGGCGGTTTCGGTAGTAGTGATATTGGCATATATATGGCTGGTCTTCATGCCTTTTGCTCCGGGAGTGGATATAGTAGTGTTGAAATTAACGGGCGTGGTTGCTGTCGTAGGTGTTTTCGGTATCTTAGGATGGATTGGCTATACCTTGGCTACCACCCCACCCCCCAAACCGATAGAGGAGATAGAGAAAGAGCTCGAGGAAGAGCTAAAGAAGCTTGAGTCGGAGCTCCCAAGTAATGAAGGTGTTTCCGCGGAAAGCGAATCTTCAGCCACGGCAGAATCTAAAAGTAGTTGAGCCTTTTCATTTCAGTCCTTAAGTTGAAAGCGCAGGTGATCCTTACTGTTGGAAAGCTTCGGAGGTGTGTGGAATGATTGAGCATGTTGGCGACGTTACTGGTGTTGTGTTGGCGGGGGGCGAAGGTAAAAGATTTCGTCCCTACACGGACATAATACCTAAGCCTATGGTGCCTGTAGGACCTGAGGAGAAGCCCCTACTTGAACACATAATTAAATGGTTCGTTAGGTATGGCGTGAAGGAGATAGTGCTTCTCGTTGGGTATAGATGGAAACAGGTTGCTAACTACTTCCTGGACGGCTCTAGGTGGGGTGCGAAGCTATTCTTCAGCCTTGATACTGAGAAGTTCAGGGGGACAGGTGGTGCCCTTCTTAATGCGTATCTGAGGAAGTTAATCCCGGGCGATACATTACTGGTTTGGTACGGCGATATTCTTGCGCCGCTAGATATCAATGCTCTTCTATCAGTACATCGCTCCTCAGGGGCTGATGTAACGTTGGTTCTTGCTGATAGGTATCAGGTTCCGGTAGGCATCGCTGAGGTTGATCGTGAAGGGTATGTGGTAGACTTGAAGGAGAAGCCGTGGCTCCCCTTGAAGGTCACGATAGGCATTCTGGCAATGAAGAAAAGCGTTCTCTCAGACCTTGCTGACTCCTTAGGTACATCATTTGATATAATGGGTGATTTAATACCCTTCCTTATCAAACGCGGGAAAAAGGTGAAAGCATTCACGTACTCTGGTCCTTGGTATGACGTCGGCAGCATGGAGAAGTATGCTAAGCTTAACCATGACGAGTTAAGCGAGTTTTTGAGGTGAGAAAGCAGTTAGTAATTCAGGGGGTTCTAAAGTGGTCAGTAGTGTTAGGTTAACGGTTATAAATGACAACGTTCCAGGTGAGGGTCTGCTTAATGAGTGGGGATGGAGCGTCTTAGTTGATTTAGAGAGGCTGAGGTTTCTTTTCGACGCCGACTCAGACCCGGAGGTCTTAAGAGTTAATTCTAGGCGCTTAGGCATTGATTTAAGTGAGGTGGACTTCGCAGTCCTTAGCCATTGGCACTGGGATCACTACGGAGGTTTCAAGTATTTAGGTGAGGTGGCTCCTGGGTTAACGGTTTACGTCCCTCCTGGAGATACCGCTATGATATCGGAATGGGGTCTTAAGCCCGTAGTTATCAATGAGCCAACTAAGATAGCTCCAGACATCTACACTACAGGGCCGGTAGGGGTTATTATGGAGCAGGCTGTAGGGATCTCGATCGACTCAGTAGGGCTTGTGGTTCTGGTTGGATGCAGCCATCCAGGAGTCAATGTCCTGGCAAGAAAATTAAGGGAATTCACAGGGGAGAAGGTATACCTGGTTGTCGGGGGGTTCCACTCACCTCCAAGGGAAGCACTCGATGAGGTGGCTGAGATTGCTGACTTCGTTTCACCTGCCCACTGTAGCGGCGATGCTGCCAAGGAATATGTTAGGAGTAAATACCCGCATAAATATGTGGAAGTTAAGACAGGCTCTGTCATAGAAATTCCATTATCTTAGTTCCTAAGAACCTGAGTGAATCAACGAACCGGGGTCCGTAGTCCGTCAATGTTAAGGTAGGTAGCACAACTATCTTGGTTGAGCTACTGAGATCGTGGAATTTAACTAATCTATCTATTGCGTTGTGGAGATCTGGTTTCAGCGTGTTGTCTTCGTAGATTATTATCTCAGCCTTCTTGATGAATGACTTGGCTATTCGAGCAGCATCCGTGCCTGCTATATAAGGCTCATAGAAATGGCTGTTAAGCGTTTGCAGGCCAAGAAACTCCAGACCAGTTATTATGTGGCTGAAAAACCCGGGCAGCGTTGGCTCACCCAAGTTCAACTCAACAAGGACTTTAACACCTGGAAACCTTCTGAATTCTTTTTTGGTATCCATGAGCTTAGACGTGAAACTACCGGCAAGTTTCATGCCTCTCTTCAAACAATTCACGGAGGCTGCAATCTGAAGAATCATATCAGCAATATCCCATACAGTCTTAGGTAACTGTGCAACATAGTAATGAACACCCAACATCCTTAACTTATCCGCTAATATCCTCTGGTAACCTCCCGAAAAGAGTACGAGGTCAGCTCTCCGCATTATGTCTTCAATGATGTCTGAGTAGGTCCCCGCTACGGGGAGATTTTGGAGCTCGTCATACCCCCTAGCTATTCCGAGGACCTTGCACCATGAACTAATTCCGAT
>JAGHCP010000127.1 GCA_021160415.1 Desulfurococcales archaeon | reverse complement strand
GTCACCGGCTTCTTCGGCTAGGGCGCCAGCGTCGAAAGCTAAGAACCTCCCACCGAAAACCTCCTCCACGATACTCCTCATCCTCTCCACTGAGGGGTACTCAGCCCTACCCATCGTTACTGCTGGCGGGGGCACGGGTCTTGAGTCGGTGAGGACGAGACCACCCCTCTTCAAGTAGTTCACGTATCTGAGAGCCTCCAGAGGCTCGAATGACAGTATGACGTCGGCCTTACCTTCAGGAACCATGGCGCCGTAGACCTCGTCTCCGTACCTCACGTAAGCAATCACAGACCCGAATCTCTGACTTAAGCCGTGGACCTCGCCAACCCTCACTTTATGCCCTGCCTTAAGACCTGCCCACCCCAGGAGGTTAGCGGCGGTCAGTATTCCCTGACCGCCTACCCCAGTAACAACTATGTTGTACTCCTTCATCACTCACCACCCCCCGAAGGAACTATTGCATCGAACGGGCAGATCTGAGCACACCCTCCACAACCCCAGCACATCTCCTCATTAATCCTAGCCCTCCTCTTGACTGGGTCCCATAGAATGGCCGGGCACCCGTAAGCGTTAGTGCAGAGGCGGCATCCAGTGCATTTCTCCTCAATGACGTGGTACGTGATCCACCTCTCCCCTTTCCTCCTGGCCTGCGTAACCCTGTAGAGGGCGCACGGCTGCCTGGCGACGACCACACTAACTCCTTCAACGCTTAAGGCCTCCTTAATCACTTCGTAGGTTTTATCGATGTCGTATGGATCAACGACCGCCACGTAGTCAGCGCCTAAGCCCTTAGCGACCTCCTCGATAAGGATCCTCCTCCCTTCACCGTGAGGTGTTTCACCGGTTCCTGGGTTGGGCTGATCCCCCGTCATCGCGGTCACGAGGTTATCAAGAATCACTATCAACACGTTGGATCTGTTGTAGACAGCATTCGCGAGTGCTGGGAGACCGGTGTGGAAGAACGTTGAGTCACCTATTGTGGCTACAATGACTTTCTTCTTCCTCCCATCACCTTCAGCCTTAAGCGCCTCCCCCGGAACCCCGTTTAGAGCGACGTCGAGGCCGTGGGCGATCCCTATCGATGCACCCATAGCTATTATTGAGTCAACGGTGTTCAGCGGTGGTAGATACCCCAGTCCGTAGCACCCGATGTCGCTGGGGAATATCGCTGCAGCAGTGGCTGCCTTCCTTATCGCGTAGAACGTGTTCCTATGAGGGCATCCTGGACACAGGCTAGGAGGCCTTGGAGGAGCTACTGCTTTAACCTCCCCGTAATTCCTATCCAGCTCCCCGAAGTCTATCGGTGTGTCCACTCCGAGGAACTTCGCTACCGCAGTGACGGCTCTCCTAGTGGTCATTTCGAACACGCGCGGCACGTAGTCCTTCCCGTGAATAGGGATTCTCAGGCCCTCGTCGTACGCCCACACCTTGACCTGCTCCTCCACTACGGGCTCAAGCTCCTCCAACACTAGGATCTCCTCAACACCGTCGAAGAACTCCTTCAGAAGCCTGTACGGCACTGGGTAAGGGGTTCCAAGCTTCAGAAGCTTAACGTCGTCACGCCCTAACCAGCTGAGCGCCTCCTTAGCGTAAGCGTATGACAGGCCTGGAGCTATTATCCCGTACTTGCTGTCCTTAGGGCCTTCCAACCTGTTGAAAGGTGCCTCGGTGATGAAGTCCCTTATCTTCTCAATCTTTTCAAGGAGTTCCGGGTGATGCGGCCTGGCATATGCGGGCACGTTGATGTATCTGTCAGGCCTCTTCTGGAACTCCCCGTACTTCCTCCTCCCGAGCTTTATGTTTTCTGGTAGCTCACCTAGGACTACGTCTCCCCGAGCATGCGAGCTCCTGGTGGTGGTTCTAAGCATCACGAAGTGGTTGAACTTCTCACTTAACTCAAAACAGTACTTAGTCATGTCCTTAGCTTCCTGCGGGCTTGAGGGCTCAAGTATAGGCACGCCAGCGAATTTCCCGTACACCCTTGAATCCTGCTCGTTCTGCGACGACCACATTGAAGGATCATCAGCAACCATGAGCACGAAGCCCCCCTCAACACCCATACCCACAGCGCTGAGGAATGCGTCTGCAGCGACGTTGAGTCCAACATGCTTCATCGCCGCCATCGCTCTAAGGCCTGACCAAGAGGCGCTTAACGCGGTCTCGAAAGCAAGCTTCTCATTGGTTGAGTATTCCATGTAAACCCCAGCCTTCCTAGAAACCGCCGCCATGGTGTCTGTGAGTTCGGAGCTAGGGGTTCCTGGGTAGGCAGCGAAAACAGCTATATCCGCCTCTAAAGCCCCTCTCGCTATGGCGTGGTTGCCGAGAAGCAGAACTTTCTCGCCGGGCTTATCCCAGAGGACTATATCCGTGACTTTCAAGGTATCAGCCTTCAAGAACATTATCTCCGAGGAAGTAAATAACTCATTAGTTCCTCATGAGAAACCTTCATTAGGTTACTACGCTTCAGTAATCGGTGCTTTGTTTTGGGGGATGTCCTAATAACCAATATTATATCTGAAGCTAAAGCCATGAATGATGAAGTCGTTAAGTGGAGGAGGGAAATACATGCATACCCAGAGCTAGGGTACCAGGAAGTACGCACCTCAAGAATGGTTGAGGAGAAGCTCAGGTCATTAGGTTACATCACCCGTAAAGTCGCCACTACAGGCGTAGTTGCTTCCATAGGTTCCGGCGGGCCTGTGGTTGGTTTGAGGGCGGACATGGACGCCCTCCCGATCCAGGAGGAGAACGACGTCCCCTACAAGTCCGTGGTTCCAGGTAAGATGCATGCGTGCGGCCACGACGCACACACGGCGATGCTCCTCGGAGCCGCACACATAATCAAGAAACTACACAACGAAGGACTAATCAAAGGAACCACGAAACTAATATTCCAACCCGCAGAGGAGGGGGGCCTCGGCGCTAAGGCAGTCGTGAAGTCAGGAGCCGTTGACGACGTGGAAGCGTTCTTCGGCATCCACGTGTGGCCCTTCCTCCCATCGGGCGTTATAGGGGTTAAGGACGGACCCTTCCTTGCATCATGCGATGACTTTGAAGCCGTTGTGAAGGGTAAGGGGGGCCACCCATCATCTCCTCATGAAGCGGTAGACCCTATTTCGGTAGCGATTGACATAGCTAACGCCTATATGAAGGTTGTTGGGAGGGAGATCGATCCGCTGCAACCTGCGGTAATTTCCGTAACATCGATTAGAGCCGGGAACACATACAACGTCATTCCAGAGGAAGCCGTGTTGGAGGGTACGGTAAGAACCCTTGACCGCGAGGTAAGGAACTACATCGTAGGCAGGCTTGAAGACATAGGGAAGTCCTACGCTGAAGGCATGGGTTGCGCTTTCAAGTTCCACCTCCTTCAGTCCATGCCTCCAACCGTGAATGATCCGGGGCTAGGAAAAGTAGTGAGGGAGGCTCTCCAGCCTTTAAGGGTTGTGGAGATCCCTAAACCCGCAATGGGTTCCGAGGACTTCTCATTCTATAGCGATGTCGGAGCTACGTACTTCGTAGTGTTGGGAACAGGTAATGAAGAGAAAGGAACTACCTACCCGAACCACCACCCGAGATTCGATATTGATGAAGACGTTCTATGGGTGGGGGTGGCTGCTCACACCCTATTCGCAGCTAAGGCGGCGGAAAAACTAAGGAAATAAGTTATGTTACTTAGTCATAAAGACCTACACCTCTTTATTTCATTTCCTCCCTTCTAGGGAAGGCTAGGGCAGCTATGACGTAAGCTATCAGCGACAGAATGAATCCCAGGAGTATTGGATGTAGCTTAATGATTCCTGCATATCCCAGACCCCAGCCAAGGAAGCCGAAGGCAATGCCGGCAATACCTGCGGCTTTTGAAGGCCTTTCCCAGAACATCCCCAGCAATATAGGTACTGCGAGCGTAGCTCCTGTGATGTCAGCGCTCTTAACCCATAGATCGAACATAGTGGGTGTCACGTAAGCGAGGATCAGCACTAGAATCCCGCCCACGAAGGTAGCTATCTGGCTGACCTTCAATCTCTCCTCCTCGGAAGCGCCGGGCCTCAGATCCGCGTATATATCCTCCTCAAACAAGACCGCCGTTATTAGGAGGGTTGAGTCAGCTGTCCCCATGATCACGGCTATAAGCGCTGACATTATGAACGCGCCGAAGAACCCAGGCAGCTGATCCATGACCATGTAGGGAAGAAGCCTCTCGGGTTTCGGGAAGTCAGGGTAAAGCACCCTACCTGCGAGCCCTATCAGTAGGACAAGTCCCCCGATGAACACCAGGTCAGCAATCACGTAAAGAGCGAAGGACTTCTTAAGGGTTCTCACATCCTTCGCTGCGTAAACCCTCTGCCAAAGGTCAGGCCAGGAAAGTATCCCCAGGAAGAACACTAAAGTGAACGCCAACGCCGTCACAGGATCGACGTAGCCCAAGGGGCTGAGGTGCTCAGGAGGCAGCGACGTTGCTATTCTGCTAAGGCCGCCTGCCTTAATGACAAGCACAGGTGCAAGGATGACTATCCCTATTAACGTTAGGGCGCCTTGAAGTACATCTGTGGAGGCAACCGACCACAAACCACCTAGGGATGTGTAGATGGTTACTATGACGGCGGAAATAACTAAGCCCCAAACGTAGGGAATCCCTGTAACACCCTCAATAATTGCACCCATCGCCATGTAGTTAAGGGCAGTTATTGCAAGGTAGGCCACTATTAAGAGAATTGATGTGAAGTACTTGGTGGCCTTACCATATCTGAACTCCATCCACTGACTTGGGGTTGTAGCTCCTGTCTCGAAACCGAATCTGTTGATCTTCGGTGCAAGGAAGTACATGAAAACCACGAAGGCAAGCACACCTCCGAGGACGAACCAAAGCTGCGATAACCCCCTCACCCAGTACCAGCCAGTGAACCCTATGGTGGATGCTGCGCCGACCATGGTTGCCAGCAGCGTGAAGAAGAGCACAACAGTTCCGAATCTCCTACCACCGACCGTGAAGTCAACGACGGATCTCGTTTCCTTCCTGCCGTAATAGAGGGCTATTCCTATCGTTATGGCTAAGTAAGCTGAAATTATGGCGGTGTAATCCCAATGGATTCCCATTGAGCTCCCCCAGAATCTTAGCAGGCAGGCTTATAAGATTGTTGTAGCTAGCAATGAGTATTTGATTGTTATGAATTGAATATTTGAAATCAAAAGATGAATAAACAAAGAACTCAGAAACTAAAACTCATGTCAAGTAAATATTTATGGGTGCTTTATGTGGGAACCTCTTCGGAGCTTTACGAGAAGTTCAAGCCTTATCCCCCTGAGCACTACGTCCGGTTAATCATGAGGAACTCAAGTCGTAGGTGACATGAGGTATTCAAAGCTCTCGGCGTGAGGGAATCCGACGCATCGGTAGTGTCGGATGTCCTAGTAACTGCTGACCTAATGGATATTTTAAGCCACGGTGTCCAGAGGATTGGAAGGTATATTAATTGGGTTAGGGCGGGTTCAGTTAACCCGCGCCCTACAGTCAAGGTCGTTAAGGACATCGGCGCTGTCGCCCTAATGGACGCTGATTCTGGGTTAGGTCATCCAGCAGCTCTTAAGGCCGTCAGCATAGCTACGGAGAAAGCAAAGCGGTTCGGCGTGGGCGTCGTGGGTATTTTCGGGAGCCATCATTACGGGATAGCCGGTTATTACTCCCTCAGGATCGCCGAGGAATGTTTGGTGGGGTTCTCCCTGACGAACTCAACTCCCCTTGTGGCCTACGTCAACACGGTTGGGAAGTATCTGGGAACCAACCCCATAGCTATTAGCATACCTAGAAGGCGCGGTTTCCTGATACTCTTCGACGCCGCCACGTCAGTCGTTCCGGTGGGTAAGGTGGAGATATATTCGAAGACTGGGAGGGCTGTGCCTGAGGGCTGGGTAATGGATGCGGAG
>JAGHCP010000015.1 GCA_021160415.1 Desulfurococcales archaeon | reverse complement strand
TCCTAGACCTGGACCTAGTCACGGCAGGTGTCACCTCATGTGGAATTACGGGTTGGGCCTGTTTAAATACCGGGTTTTTCTCGCCGGTCTGCGGATGCGTGGGTTTTTAGGTGGGTTTTCGACCCAGCGTCTAATCCCTGCCTCCGTTTTTTCGAGGGGTCGTCGAATCGCTCCCGGCTTTTTATATGGGTGTTTCGCCGATGTTTTCTTAGGTGTTGGTTGGGTGGGTGTGGTTAGGGAGTTCCTGGAGATGGTTACTGATGGGGTGTTGATGGTTAACGCCTGCTTGGTTAGGAGGGGCAGGATAGTTGAGTGTTTTGAGCATGACCCGGAGTTGGAGGACCTTGCCGAGTACTCTGTGATTTTACCGTCCGTTACGGGGCATGTGTTCTTAGTTTATAGGAGGGGTTCGGCATGGGTTCACTTCTTAGTGCCTTTAGGTAGGGACTTCTGGTTGGTGTTTAAGGCTTCCTACCTAATGCTTGGTAGGGGTAGGAACTTCTCAGCTGTTATGAGGTCTTTGGCGAACATGTCGTTTAAGGTGGGCAACATAATCTCGGCTAGGGGTGGGGGTAGCGCCCCGTTAATTAAGGATGGGGAGTGAGTAGCGGGGCCGGTTTTATTAGGTTTTCCCCAAAGTAATATCTTTATGGGGATACTTAGTGGGTGTAGTTGTTGACGTTCAGAGGAGGTTGTCGAGGGTTGAGGTCCTTCGGGAGCTTGACTCGATCCTCGACTTCTCACGCTCAACTGTTCAGTTGGAGCTAATCCTCTACATGGGTTTAAGGCCTTCAGGCATTAAGCCCAGGGAGGCCGCTAAGGAGTTAAGGATTAACACGAAGTCCGTGTACGACGCGCTCTCTAAACTCGTGAGTAAGGGCTTGGTGGAGAGGGCCTCGCCCGGATCCTATGTCCTCACTGAAGCCGGTAAGGAGTTCGTCAGGAAGCTGGAGGACCTATTCACGCCTTCGGGTGAGGACGAGCTAGTCACGAGTCCGGGTAAGGTCTCCATAGGTACTGCTGCGGTTTCGAAGAACGTTCTCTTCTATAACTACGTGTATGAGTCCATGCTTGCGATAGGCGCCTCGCCGAGCAAGGAGTTAAGCATTAAGGATCTTTCGCGGATGTTGGGTGTTAGCGAGTCGACGCTGCTTGACTACCTTGAGGTGGTTTCCGCCGGCAAGGGGAAGACCGGCCTCTTGAAGAAGGTGGTTAAGTCCTTGGGTGAGGGGAGAAAGGAGATTTACTTCCGCCTGACGGACTACGGACATCAGGAGCTGAGCAGGTTCATGGAGTACAGGAGGATTAAGTCTAGCAAGGCCTTAACGTACCTGATGAAGGTCACCCGGTCCCTGACGGTGTATGACGGACTAAGAAGGGCTTCCTTGCTGAGCCTTGTATTCATCACAGCTTCCCTCGCATCGTTCGCCTTCATAGCTCCGCTTGTTGGCTTCCTTTTCGGCGTGTTGGGGGCGGCCTCCGTGACGATGGTGTTCCTCTCAATCGCTAGGTGACCCCGCCTCACACCTGGCGGAAGCGGTGCCGCTAACTCCCTCCTTAACCCACACCTCCGCAGCCCTCACGGAGGGATTAATGGACCTAACACCCTCAAGGACTTCCCCGCATATAAGCATAGCTAGCGATTCCGCCGTGGCCCTCCCCTCTATGTAGGCGTACCTAACGTTGAAAGGTCCCTTGAAGTCTACAGCGCCCTTCAACTCCTTAGGGATCATGAGGGCGTACCTAAACCTCGAAACGACGTCCTCGACCATCCCCCTCAACTCAGAGAAATCCACGACCCAGCCCTCACCGCCTACCCCTCCCTCCACGCAGACGGATACCTCGAAGGTGTGTCCATGAAGGAGGACCTCATCCCCCACGCGGTTGAAGTGGCAGGCATCGAAAAACACGCCATCTACGCAAGTCCTTACCTTGACCTTCACTCCTCCCTCAACTCCTTCGAGATCACCTTATTCAGCAACTCAACGTTCCACTTAACGCGGGGGATGTACTCCTCCCACTTGATGTAGGGTATCGTGAAGCGCCTGCCGCTCGTTGAGAACAGCCACACCGAATTCGTGTCGACGTCTATGCTGAACTCCTTAGCTATCTTCATGATGTGTTCAAGCGCCTTGCGTAGGAGGGAGAACGGCGCTATCAGCTGCACTAAAGCTGTTTTGAGGCCTTTACCCAGCCCGTAGGTTGGGAATAATGGGTTCTTGACTAAGGCCTTGCCAAACGCCCATATGGAAGCGGGGTCTCTGGAGGCGACCCTAATCACGGCGTTTGAGTCGAAGAACGTGTAAACCGGAATATACCTCACTCTCACCCCCCTAAGCATGTGTAAAACGTGTTTGGTTGAGTGCTTAACTATTTTTGATATGGGTAGGTTTACGGCTCTGGAGATGTCGTCTAGGCGTTGAAGAGGGTCCTTCTCAAGCTCTTTAATTATGGTGAGGTCTATCCAGTCATACTTCATGGGTCCCGGCACTTGGGCTAATTCGCTCGAGTGAAGGGCTTCCAACTTCTTGATTTCCTGATCTATGTCTTCCTTCAGCTTCTGGAAGGACTTCTCGGAAGTGGCTACTTCGGGGTCCGTTATCGCTCTTAAGCCGTACCTCACCACATCTACTCTATTCCTGAACCTGTCCACGTACTCAAATATGAACAGATCGGAGGCGGATGACAGGTAGAACTCCGAGCCGTAGGGGACGTATAAAGCTATCCCCCGCCCGAAGGGGAGGAGGAGGAAGGTTGAGCGTAGGAAGTGGGTAGCGCTGCTGAACCTGTCGAGCTTGCTGCTGTCATGCGACAGAAGCATAACTCCCTTCAAACCTATGACTGGGAGGGAGTAGTCAACAGTTAGGAAGAGGTTATGCTTCCTCAGCCTGATAAGGGACTGAAGCTTCCTAAGAGCTGTTCTGGGGGTTAAGTTAAGTTTCGTGGCTAACTCACGTGCGATGCTGTTCCTCCCTACGCGCCTAATCTCATATAGGGTCGTCAGCGTTGAAACGTCCACAGCACCTGTGTTGCGCAACTTCCCCACTACAACACTATACTGAGCGAATAAATATAGAGATTTGCTTAAATACTGACTCACGTGATAAACCCGTACCTTTAAGACCTTTGTTTAGGCAGGTATACTACGTAAAAACTGAACTTTCCTGATGCAGAAATCAGCATGTGATAGAAATGAACGGAAAAACAGTTGTAAACCTCGTGAAGGTCCTAAACACGGCTAAAACCATAATGCCCATAGCCATAGTGGCTGGGTTCCTATTCCTCCTGGCGTTCGGGTTCATAAGGCCTACAGGCGATCCCATAGACCACGACGCAGGCGTCCTTTAACGAGGACGCAACATTTTTAAACCACCTTTTACTAAAGCAACTACCTTAAGGAAATATCTGCTCCTTAACTAAACCTAATTACTTAATTAATTTTAATTAGGATCCTCAGAATCCACATCGGTTCATGCCCCGTAAACCCAGGGACGGGTTAAATTACTGAGGGTGATCAGTACTCAGAATCTCTTGAGGTCAGGGCTATAATAGCCTCTATAGCTGAGGTCGGGGTTCCGAGGCTTTTAAGGTACGTTGCCGTAGTGCCTTTTAAGAGTGCTTCGACGTGTGTCCCCTTACCCCTCCGCTCATCTCCTTCTAGGAAAGCCATCATCATGTAGAGGCCTGGGGCTATGTCCTTTAGGTCCCTCACCCCTTCACCCGTTGTCTTTATCTGCGCTTTTATGGATGTGAGTAACGGACCATTGTCGGTGTTGTTTCTTGACGCAAAACTTTATTAACCCTAGACAGGGAAGGGGGATGGTTGCTTAGGGGTTCTCTCCAGCACCATCAGCGTTTCAGTTGACTGTATTTCCTCCATGCTGGGTAGGTATTCTAGCAGAAATGCCGTGAGGTCCCTCCATTCCCTTATCCATACCTTTAGGGCCATGTCGTAAGCCCCGGTGACTACGAAAACCTCCTCGACGAAGGGGAGGTTCCTGCTTTTCGAGCATTCGCGGATTATTTTCTCAGCTATCTCTGTTTGAGTCATGAGGGACTTCAGGCCTTTACGTATCTTAACCATTACCAATGCCGAGTACTTGAAGCCGAGCTTCTCCGGGTTTATGAGCGCTCTGTACCCTGTTATGATTCCTTCCTTCTCCAGCCTGCTGAGCCTTTGGAGAATCGTGGTTCTCGGCTTCCCGAGCTTCTGCGCTAGCTTGGTAGCCTTTATCCTGGGGTTCTCCTGAATTTCCTTGAGGATCTTCCTATCGAGTTCGTCCAGCATCTCAGCACCGAGGGAAAAACGTTTTCGGGGGCTTTAAGGGGTGTGCGTCACGCCCGGGGGTTTCGGGAAGGGGACGGCCTCCCACACGTACTTAAGGCCAAGTAAGTACCTCGTGAACCTTTCAATCCCTAACCCGAACCCCGCTGACGGAGCTATTCCTTCCTTAACCGCTTCAAGGAACCAGCGATACTTGGTGAGGTCCTCACCTAAGGCCTTAAGTCTCTCAACGATTCTCTCATACCTGTACTCCCTTTCCCCTCCATCTATGACTTCGCCGTAACCCTGGGGTAGTATGAGGTTGAAGTCTTTGTTCCTTGAGGGGTCAGACGCGTCAGGTAGGTAGTAAAAGCTCCTCGAACCTGCGGGATAGTGAGTTACCCAGAACGGCCTACCTATAGCCAGGCTTACTGCCTCCTCAGCCTCCTGACTGAGCTCCTTCCCCTCCTCAACGTAGGTACCTAAAGACCTCGCGATCTCCAACGCCTCTGTGTAGGGAACCCTCCTCAGTGGGAGGTCCCAGCAACTGAAGCCTCCTCTCCTGAACTCCTTGACGATTTGGCCGTAGTTCCTCACGATCCTGCGGCATGCGTACTCAATCATCCTCTCAGCTAGGTCCATCACATCCTCCATCGTGGCCCCTGCCCACTCGATATCGAGCTGGGTGAACTCCACTAAGTGCCTCCCTGTGACAATGTGCTCAGGGGGTTCCTCCCTCACGTTCCTGGCGACGAAGTATATCTTACCGAGTGATGTAGCAGCTACCTGCTTGAACATGATGGTGCTGGAAGTGAGCTCGTACTCAACGCCGTAGAGCTTCGTGCGTAGTTTAGAGGCCCCTCTCAGCCCAGGATCACTTGCCGTGCTTATCATGGGTGGTAGGAGCTCTGTGAATCCTTCGCTGTCCAAGAACTCCCTGAAGTACTTTAGGAGTGCGTGCTGAACCGCTACTACCTTCTGGTACTTAGGTAGTTTAAGGGCTCTCCAGCTTGCCCTAGCGAACCTCTCAGGGTCGGAGGGGTTCAGAGAGCCTTCGTCAACTTTTCCTGAGGTGTGGAGGACTTCCACATACCTGGCGGTTAAGGATCCGTTCTCACCTGCAGCTAAGACCTTTACGAGGACCTCACGTCCCCCATCTGTGAGGTCGCCTCTGACCTCCGCGTCTTTAGATAGTTTAACCTTCCTCAACACTCCCCTCTCCCTAATTAAGAGGGTGGAGGATCTCCTGTCGAGTTTCTCAACCCACCCAACTATGTGGTGATTCCTCACACGTAGCACCTTAGGGTTCTGAGCGGAGTTTAAGAATAAAAGCTGATCTGTCAATATGTTGGTGCTTTCCATGAGTTACTGGTCTAACGCAGTACATTCTTCCTTAAGGAAGAGTTAATTTGACTTAGTTCTTCAATCGATAATTGTTTAAGTGACTTAATGCCTCATCTTTTGTCTAAAGCCCCCTAAGGATGTATGAATACCGCTATCATCGCTGCAAGGCTTGAAGTGCCTATGATGTCCGCAAGGCTCGTCAGGAGGGGGGCCAGAACATTGTCAGGGTCTATCCCTGCCTTGAAGGCGGCGATAGCCATATAGTACGTAATCAGCGAGATAAGCCCCGTGAGTATGAGGCCTGCGACCTCAACAGCTAGAAATATCCATACCCCGAGACCCGCACCACCTCTCCAAACAGCGACCGCATACCCGAACACGCCTAGGGATGTGAATATCATTAAGCCATGTATGAAGTTAATGATAACCTGCTTGCCGACCCAAGGGCTCTTCGGTACGGGGTGGGGTGGAAGTAGACCCAGGTGAAGCGATGTGGATAGCCTTGAGGAGAACCTGCAGGCGATGGCTCCACCGTCCTCCAGGAAGGCTGGAACCACCGCGAGAATCCCTACACTCTCGATGATGTTATCTATGTTGACTAGTAGCACCATGCCGGCAGCCGTGCTCAGCGAGGTTGAAGCAAGTATGATGGGGGTGTTCTCCTTAACGACCTTCACAGCCCTCCTCCAGGCAGGGTCCCCTCTCCGTGACTTAAGGATTATCCACCCAGCTGATGCGAGAGCAGTCACTGCGGAAGCTGAGACAGCCAACTCCATGAAGGGTGTGGGTATGTGAAGAGACAGCCTATATGATGCAATAATGGTTGGCACCGTAACCATGTCCCCGAATAGGGTGGCTATCGGCGCCACCAGATTGTCGGGGTCGAACCCCTTCCTGAAGGAAATCGTTGCTAACCAAGTCGTTGAGGGGATCATGAAGAGTGACGAGAGTAGCGCCGAAGCTAAAGCAATGAAGATCAAGTTAAAGATCCTGACGTCCCCCACGAGGCCTAAAGCAGCTGCTCCTGTGAGGAAGCCAACCCAGGAATTAACCGTTACTAGGATAAGGATCAGCGACGCGAGTTCCGCCTTAGAGAATTTGCTATAAAGCCCTAGGTGCAGTAG
>JAGHCP010000111.1 GCA_021160415.1 Desulfurococcales archaeon | reverse complement strand
GAGTCAGGGGAAGTACTCGTGGAAGGGCAGCCCCTGCCGAAGTACCTAAAGAGAAACAGGATTAAGATACAGCTAATCTTCCAGAATCCCGACACCTCACTTAACCCGAGGCAGAAGGTGAAGGACATCATAGGCGAGGCGCTTCAGGCGGCCGGACACCACAAAAGCAGGAAAGCGATAGAGGAGATACTTCATGACGTAGGGCTGACGCCAGACGTCATGGAGAGGTACCCCCATGAGCTTTCAGGCGGTCAGAAGCAGAGGGTGGCAATCGCGAGGGCTGTCTCCGTAAGGCCGGCGTTCATAGTCGCCGACGAAATAATCTCTGCGCTAGACGCCACGATTAAGGTTAGGATCCTCCGCCTCATTAAAAGGCTTCAGGAAGAACCCGGCTTCGCCATGCTATTCATAAGCCACGACCTACCGGTGACGGCTTCGGTAAGCGACAACGTCGCAGTAATATATGCTGGAAGGATAATGGAGTATGGGAAGGCATGGGAAGTGATGTACACCCCGATGCACCCGTACACAGCTCACCTCGTGTCCTCCGTGCCTAAGCTCTACTTCGCAGGCAACTGGAGACCGCCGGAGACCAAGCTGGCTGATGGAACACCTCCCGACACCTATGAAGGCTGCCCCTTAATTAATAGATGTCCGAGAGCTGTCCAAGGATTATGCGACGTCAAGCCACCCGCCCCCCTCAGAATTAATGGGAGAGTCATAGCTTGCCATAATCCCTTAAACGTCAGGGTGCGTCGGGAGATCCCCAGCGAGGAGCACGTGAAGGTTTTGTCGAGGTGACTCCGTAAATGTCCACGTCAGTAAGTGGGAAAGCCTCAAAACCTCTAGTCCTTAGGGCAGCTAAGGGATTCGGTTTTAAGGAAGGAACTATCCCCAACCCCGTCGTCGTTGTGGAGGGAGGGATCATTAAGGCTGCCGGTAAGGCGTCGGAGGTAACCCTACCTGAGAACGCGGACGTCATAGACCTAGGCAACGCCACATTAATGCCAGGAATGGTGGACGCGCACATGCACTTAACGGGCTTCAGAAGCGGCGACATGGTTAAGGAGCCCCTCCTCACCCCTTGGGGTGTCCTAATAGCTAGGGCGATAAAGGACTTGGAAGCAATCCTCAATGCAGGATTCACGACGATTAAGGACAGCGGCTCAATGATAGCCCTCGACTTAAGGGAGGCTGTAAAGGAAGGTACGGTCATGGGTCCGAGAATAGTTGCTGCCGGCCCGCCACTCACGCAGACTTTTGGTCACGCTGACACGCACTACTTGCCCGTGAAGCTGGTAGATGTTCGGGAGTCCCCGCTGAGAGGCCCCTTCGGTTCACTGATCTGCGACGGGGAGGCTGAGTGCAGGAAGGCCGCGAGGTACGCCTTCAGGTGCGGTGCGGACTACATAAAGATAATGGCTACGGGGGGTGTGCTCTCGCAGAAGGACTCACCAAGGTTCAGGCAGTTCACGAGGGAGGAGATAAGAGCCATTGTTGACGAGGCTGAGGCTGTGGGGACGTTCGTCGAGGCTCATGCGCAAGGAAGTGAAGGAATAGTGAATGCGCTGGTCTCCGGCGTCAAGGTGATCGCCCACGCGATATACATTGATGAGGAGGGAATTCAGCTAGCTAAGGAAAGAGGAGCCATCATAACCCCCACGTTCTCGATCGTGCAGAGAATCATTGACATGGGGCAGGAAGCAGGCATACCGGAATGGGGCCTGAGGAAGGCCGAGGAGGTGTTCAAGGACCATGAGAAGAACATCAGGAACGCCTACCGTGCCGGCGTGAAGATAGCAACCGGAACCGACTTCCTTGGAGGGTTCCTAACCCCCCACGGGATGAACGCCATGGAGGTCAAGATGCTAGTTGATAAGGCAGGGATGACGCCTGAGGAAGCACTCACATCAGCCACTAAGGTTGCGGCTGAGGCCGCAGGGCTTGCAGGGAAAGCAGGTGAGATAAGGGAGGGATTCATAGCGGACATCATAGCGGTTGCAGGAGACCCAACCACAGATGTAACTCCGCTTCTCAACCCATCAAACGTAATCATGGTTATGAAGGAAGGGAAAATAGTTAAGAAGGCGTTCGATGGGGCTTAGACCGCTGTTCGAAACCCTAACAACGTTTTTCCACGCTCTAGACTTAACTAATACGCCCCCGATACAACCTCGGTGCAAACAAGCCATGGGTGCAGGATTTAAGCAGGTCTTAGGAGTAATTGCGGCGGTAGCTATAATATTAGCCCTCATAGTGTTCGTTAATCCTCCAGGAGGGGGGGGAGTTACCCCGGTGAAGAGCGGTGAGGTGACGCTGCCGCAACTCACTGCCTCAATAAATAAGTTCACCGTTGATGTCCTAAGGAAGGTCGGGGCTGAGGAAGGCGGGAGTAACTTCGTGATGTCGCCAATGAACCTCTACGTAGCACTGCTGATGCTTTATGAAGGGACTGACTCTGAAACCGCTCAGGAACTGGCGAACGCCCTCCACATACCTCCTGGGTCAAGTGTGTGCAACGCGTACGTGGAGCTTATAGGGAAACTGCCTGTGGGGAGTGAAGGTAGTGCTAAGCTCTTCATAGCTAACGGGGTTTGGTTAAGAGAGGACTTCCCGTTCAGGAAGAGCTACGTCTCCGAAGTCCAGAAGTGCTTTAACGCCACCGTGAAGCAGTTCGGGAGCGTTGAGGGCTTAAGCGACGAGATCAATTCATGGGTGTCTAAAAAGACTGAAGGGATGATTAAGAAGTTAGTTGGTCAGCTCTCGAAAGACACTGAAGCGGTCCTAGCCTCCGCCATGTACTTCAAAGCGCTCTGGACGGACGAATTCAGATATGCAGGGAACATGACTTTCCACACCTCATCAGGAGACGTTAAGACGCACTTCATGCGTGTAACCAGCGAGTTCAAGGTAATTAAGAACAGTAGCTACGTGGCTGTGGAGCTCCCTTACAGAAACACCTCGATAGCCATGGTTATAGTTATGCCCAACGACATCCGAAGCTTCACCGACAACCTAACCTACGAGGGGCTCACCAACCTGCTGAAGAACCTCAGAGATGCGAAGCCCGAGAAAGTCGAGATCCTAATGCCAGCGTTCTACGTCAAGAGCAGGTACGACAACATGGTTAAGACCCTTAAGGAACTCGGAGTTAAGTCGGTCTTCAGCGACAACGCAGACTTCTCGAAGATGGCTGAGGTGAGGAGGGGCACCCTAACTGTCAGTCAGGTCATACATGTCGCAGCGATAAACGTCACGGAGAAAGGCACCGAAGCCTCCGCGGCGACCGCCATAACTGTAGTGCTGACGTCAGTACCGCCGGGGAGTATGCCGCCGCTCATCAAGATAGATAGGCCATTCATGTACTTCCTGGTCGATACTGCAACAGGAACTGTGCTATTCGCAGGGGAAGTAACTAACCCGGCGACATAATTTTTAACACCTCACCGCATCGCGCATTTTCGTTTTCTTCAGATATATGGCCGACTACCTATTTATTTCATGGCAACATATGTATTAAGGAGACCTTCTAGGGGGGACAACACTGGACGGAGTAAGTATTTCCTACTTAGTATTTGCCGCCTTACTCACATCGGGCTTCCTGATAGGGCTAGTAGTTAAGAGAGCTAGTCTCTCCCCCGCCATAGGTTACTTACTAGCCGGCCTTGTTTTAGGGTACGTGGGCTCCATCCCTCCCGAGGTTTTAGGGGTGCTGAAGTTTTTGAGCGAGGTTAGCATCCTCCTCCTTTTCTTCGAAATAGGGTTCGAGATCCACCTCACGAAGCTAACCTACATTAGGGGCTTCCCACTCTATGTCTCCCTACTGGAGGCTGGTTTAGCGGTTCCTATGGCTGTCGGTTTCTCCCTGTTTCTCGGGTTCGGACTCAATGACTCCTTGGTTCTTGGGCTAATAGCGAGCTTCTCAAGCACGGTCTTCACCTATAAGCTCCTGGAGGAAAGGAAGGTTAACGCCGAGGTTAAGAGGGTTGTGCTCATGGTTGCTGCTGTTGAGGACGTGCTCATAGTTACTGCCTTGACCTTACTGAGGGGCGGGAATGCGCACCTCCAAATATTCATTCTGGAATCAATTGCGCTCAGCTTAGCGGTCTTCTTCCTGAGCCTGGAGTTTTCTAAGCACGTCCTCTCAAGAGTCATAAGTCCCGATGAGGGTGGGTTGATACTGATGATTTCCTACTGCCTCGTTCTAGGATTGGGGACTTCGTATCTCGGCCTGAATTCAGCGCTGGGGGCTTTCATAGCCGGCCTCACAATGTCGATCCTGCCGCAGGCAAGTAAGATAATGCCCCTCTTTAAGCCTGTGAGGGCTGTCTTCATAACGCTGTTCTTCATCTCAATGGGTCTAAACATATCCGCCGTTCACATGAGTCCATACGTACTGGCCGTATCTCTCGCGGCTGCCTTAGCCCTAACACTGACGCACGCGGTCACAGCGACGGCTTCGTCACTCATAGCCAGCGGCTTAGGGGTTAGGGAGGGGTTGAAGGCGGGGTTCTACCTCTCAACCGTGAGCGAGTTAGCGATGGTGATAGCTTACTATGGGGCAGCCTACGGAGGATGCTCAGACCTGATAATGCCCATCGCCGCGATGACGATAGTCTTAGGCGCGTTGACCGGCTCCTACCTCACGGCGTCGCAGGAGAGACTTATTGAACGCCTGACAAAGTCCCTAGGCCCTGAAAGGATTTCAGCCATCGATAGACTCAGTGAGAGGTTCAGGTCATTCGTTGAGTCACCTATGCATACATGGGTTCAGGATGTGTTCAAAACCGCTCTCCTCGGGGTTGGGGAGTTCCTACTGGCAGCCATAGTTACGTACGTTTTATTGACGGAGACCTACATAAGGCTGGGTCTAAGGGTTTTCGCGGTAGTAGCGATCTCCGTAACGCCCGTGGTTGCATACATCTTAATCAGGTTAGGTCAGCGGATGGGGAGGGCTGTTGATCGACTCGTGTACTCACTGGGTGATTCGAGTGCTGCTGAGGTAGGGCCTATCGTTAAGGAAACCCTCTATGCTGGAATATGGATAATCACGTTGGAAGTAGCGGCCTTAATAGCTATATATAGGTATATGGGGGTCCTCAGGGCATTGTTTGGGGATTACTTAAGGATTGCCGCTTTCGGAATGACTGCAGGTCCCGCCTTAATTGGAGGTGTTCTCGTTGTTTACGCAACCCTCAAACGGCGGAGAG
>JAGHCP010000136.1 GCA_021160415.1 Desulfurococcales archaeon | reverse complement strand
TAATCCGAGATTTCACTAATTAAGGAGAATGTGGGTCTATATACCCTTATATTTGCGTACCCTGTGGAGGGGTCATAGGCATAAAGCACATAGTTCTTGACGTCACTTCCTTGCAGGAGCGTTAGACCCGTTGAGGATGGGTTTATCTTAGCGTCATTCAGCGTCACTACATACGAGAAGCTCCTCGGCGCGTCATCGACGTTGAGTATGTGGGGGGTTGCTAACTCGTATGTGGGGGTTTTGTAGTAAAGCGATGCCTGAAGGGTCTGCGGTGACGCGTTCATAACTATGTGCACGTATGCCTTGCTGACAGGGGAATACCTAGTTAGAGGTTCCACATGCTTTATGTATTGCTTTCCTTCGCTGTCAGTAACTGACACATTTACTGCGTAACCGTAAGGTATGGGGACATTCGCTACGCCGTCCCCCCTCGCGTTAACCCCGTAAGTGTCGACCTCCTTTGTCTGAGGGTTGTAGACTGTGAGCTCGATCAGCTGATTCGCTGCAGGCTCAACAGTGCCGTTCTTGGTTTTGTATGTGACGTTAACTGTAAGTGTGTAGAAGTTCTTAGGAAGCCAAGTGATGAGAAACTTAGTTGCGTCAAAGTAATATCCTGAATTACTTACCTCTAAGGCGGCAGTTATATCCTGAGGTAGGACATCAGTTACAGCGAGGGTAGCATTCCCTTCCTGAGGTCCTATCCTCAACACATTACCACTGTCTTCATCAAAAACATATACGTGGCAGTTCGCACATGGGCCACCACCGCCGTAGCCTCCCGACTCTGAAACTAGCGCGGCTATTTTGTAGTCAGTGCTTCCCTTCATAACAACTAGTTTCTCAATGCTGAAGTCCGTACCTAAGACAGCATGGAGCGTTAAATACAGCTTACCCCCTGAGGGCCTGAAGACTGCGAGGTCCCCCTTGTCGGTGCCAACCGCCACCCTCTCCACAGGATAGCCGTTAGTGGCCACAGCCGTGATCGTCCCGACCAGCGGATATACCTGAATAGGTTTCCCACCCACGTAGGGGTCGCTGACGTCCAGAAGCTCAACGCAGGAAGAGCCGTTAGCGCTCCCTACCAGCAGGAGCCTATTATCCCCTACAATGAACACCGCCTTAGGGCTAATGGTTGTATTCACGGTAAGCACGTACAGAGCGGGAGAGAGATTCAATGAGGATGTACCCGCGGTGGCAGTGAAGGAAAGCACGCCCATTATGACAGCTATAAGCGATAATAACGCAACACTCCTAGCGCTACGGGTCAAAATCACTTCACACCCTCTAAGACCTTAAACGATGCTTAGATATAAGAATATATTGTACGGGAACCTAAAACATTTCGGAGAGTAATGAAAGGCGTCCTAAGCAAGCTTAAGTCAGCATTCAAGCGAAGGAAGGAGGAGAGTGCCAATCAACCCCTCGTCGAGCCTTTGGAGGCGGAAGAGTTTAGTGAAATACCAAGAATTGCTGAGAGGGCGCAGAAACTCATTAAGGCCAAGATGAGGCCTCTTGATCTGTACCCTCTATACCAGCCTTGGGCTTACGCGCACATAGTTGAGGATCTCAAAACCGGGAACATCATCTACCTAGTTGAGGAGGTTTCCCTCAACAAGAGGGAGGCCGAGGTCTTCAAGGAAATAATTGATTACATCACATGGGAACTCGAACCCCCTAAGGGGAGCGTGGATCTCCACGACTACATACTCGCATACGCCAGGAAAGCCTTAAGGCTCTTCCAAATTAGGCTTGGTAGGACCCCCGGCCTCTCCTGGAGCAAGATAGGGTACTACATTGAGAGGGACCTCCTCGGGTACGGGAAGTTAGACCCCATATTCAGGGATGAGAACATCGAGGACATCTCATGTAATGGACCGAGGAAACCGGTCTACGTATGGCACAGGAAATACGAGTCCCTACCCACAAACATAGTTTTCGCAACCGAAGACGAGCTAGACGAATACGTCCTCAAGCTCGCCCACATGGCTGGAAAACACATATCCGTCGCCTACCCCATCCTAGATGCTATCCTTCCAGGAGGCCACAGGGTCGCAGCAACATTCCAAAAAGAAGTCTCAACCTCAGGCTCCACATTCACGATAAGGAAGTTCAGAGAAGACCCCATAACCATCATAGACATGATCAACTTCGGCACAATATCCTCAGAGCTCGCAGCCTATTTCTGGCTCGCCATGGACTACAAAATGACATCACTCATACTAGGCGTTACAGGAGCCGGTAAGAGCGTGTCAGGCTCAACTAAGGTCTTAGCCGTAGTTAAGGGAGTCCCCGGCGTGTACAGCGTGGATGAAATCTGGGAAGCCCTCAGGGATAACGCCTTCGAAGTCTTTGATGGGGCGGAGATTATCTTCGACCCCGACGTCCTCATAAGGACCTGCGACCCCGACACGCTGAAGTGTGTGTGGGCCAAACCCAGAACCTTCCTCAAACACCGCAACGATAAGAGGATGGTCAGGGTTCGCTTCAGGAGTGGGAGATACGTGGATGTAACTGAAGACCACTCACTAATAGTTGCTAAGGACGGGAGGTTACTTCCTTCGTTACCTTCCAAGGAAATCATAGGTTTATACTCCCCCATACCCCTTAACCCAATCCCCCGCACCACACTTACCTTAGATACCTCACTCTCCTTCCTTAAAGGTAAGCATACATACGCAGTAATTGACGACCGCCTGAGGAACCTGTTCAGGAAAGCTGTAGAGAAACTCGGGCTTGAGGAAGTGCTTAAGCTACTTAACTACAGATCTAAGTCCTCCCTCAGAACTCAGAGGAAAATAAGGATTGACAGGCTCCGAAACCTCCTTAAGAGGATAAGCGTTTACGACCTCAACATATTAGTGTGTGGGCGCACGGGTACGCCAGCACGCTTAGACATTATCGGGAGTGTTGCGTTCGCGGAGCTCCTAGGGCTCTACCTAGCTGAGGGTTTCAGCAATGAACACGTAGTGGCAATAGCTATGAGTAATCCTGAAAAACCTCTCAATCTATGCAAAGCCTTAACAGGCGAATGCTCTCTCCAAAGACCTAAGGGCAAGGTACCCCTCGTAGTCATTAAAGGGACTCTCGCCTCCCTGATCCGGGACTTATCAATAGGGATGAACGCCGAGAAGAAGAGAATTCCGCCTCTCTACTGGGTAATGCCTCAAGAGTGGAAAGCCGCCTTCCTAAGGGGATACATTGCTGGTGACGGGTACTTAAAGAGGAAAGAACTCGAACTCACCACCGCGAGTAAGGAGCTGAGCTGGGAACTGATATTCGCCCTAAGCGAGTTAGGGATTCATGCGAGAATCTCCAGTAAGTTAGTTAACGGGAAAACCTATTTCCGGGTCTTCATCCCGAAGTCGCAGTACTTAAAGCTGATTAAATTAAGGGCAATACCTGAGAACAAGCTCCGCGGCAAGCAACTTGAAGGGCAAACCCCGACCTATGGTTGGTCCAAGTACGATAACATACTCAGCGAACTGCTTCTTGGGAACCCAGAAGCCAAGAGAGTGCTTAGGAAAATTAGTAAGCACGGACCCGGACTAATGATGCTTCGCTTCTACGAAGGTAAAGCAATAACCCGTGCCGCACTGAGGAAGCTAATACGCATGAGCAGCCTAGCAGGCGAAGAAGTTGAAGCCCTAACCAACCTCCTCGAAGCACCCGTAGGGTTCGACAAGATCGTCAGCGTTGAGGAAATCCCTCCCGAACCATACGTGTACGACTTCGAAGTCCCTGAAACCCAGACATTCGAAGGCAACAACGTAATACTCCACAATACCTCAACCCTGAACGCCCTGGCTAATCTGCTCAGACCCACTTACAAGGTCGTCACGATCGAGGACACACCTGAGCTTAGGCTACCGCAGGAGAACTGGGTTCAGCTTGTTTCAAGACCCTCCTACCTTGCGGGAGGAGGGGTCGGTGAGATAACCCTATTCCACCTAGTGAAGGTCTCCCTAAGATACAGACCTGACGTGATAGTGGTGGGCGAGGTTAGAGGAGAAGAGGCGTATGTGCTATTTCAAGCCATAGCTAGCGTCTCGTGGGACACGCCCATCCTGCTCAGGGATCCTGAGGGTAGGGTCTCCTTAACCCCGATAGGTCACTTCATTGATTCCTTCTATGAAGAAGGTGAGGAGAGGGTCGCTAAGAAGGTTCAAGGCTACGCTGTTCTGTCTCATGACGGGTTTAAGGCGGTATGGAAGCCCGTCAAGTACGTCCTAAGGCATAAGGTGGACGAGATCTACGTGGTGAGGTACGAAGGTGGAGGTAAGATTAAAGCTACAGGGAGCCACAGCGTCTTCGTCCTGAACCCGGAGACCCTGGAAATAACGGAGAAACCCGTAAAGGAACTGAAGCCTGGGGATCTGCTAGTAACGTTCGTTAGGAACCCTGAAGGGAGTGATGAAAGACACCCCAGGATCGACGTCATTGACGCCGTCGGCAATCCCGAGAAGGACTTCGTGGATAACATACCTAAATACATGAAGGCAGTCACAGGGAGGAACCCCGTGAAACTAGCTACTTACCTGTCCTTAGAGAGAGATAGAGCTACTAGGAAGAACTTAAGGATACGGAGGCGGAGGGTTAAGGGCGGAATACCCGCTGTAATCACTCTGGATGAAGACCTGGCCTTCGTTTTCGGCGCCTACACCGCTGATGGGTCAGTCCACAGGCATAGAGGGAGCTACATCGTTTTCTCCTTCGGTAAGGAAGAGAAGGGTGAAATAGCTGACAAAGTAATGAAGATAATGAAGAGCAAGTTCGGGTTAGAGCCCACCGTAATCGACAGAGGGAGCTACATCCTGATTCAATACAACAACACCTTACTTGCAGAGCTCTTCGCGAATCTACTTGGGAGGGTTGGGCCAGAAAAGAAAGTTCCTCAAGCCCTATGGGAAGCATCGGTACCTGTGGTGAAGGCCTTCTTCGAAGGCCTCAAAGCGGACGCCAGAAGAACACTCAAACGAAGGTACACGTCATACACAACGGCTTACTTGAGGCTGGCGCAGGACTTAGTGTGGCTGGCTAGGACCAAAGGGTTCTACGCCTCCCTACATGAGGAGGAAGGAAGCGGGAAGAACTTAGGTAAGACGTACTACACCGTCAACGTTTACCTGAATAAGGAGTACATAAAACCAAACACATCAGAAAAAATACCTGCTGAAGCCATCCTAAACCTCATAAGGAAATCGGAGTCCAAGAGCATGCCTTACAAACTCACCTACATCAGGAGAAGGAAATACATCTCGAAAAAGAAGGCCAACGAGATCATTGAATGGGTAACTAAGAAAGGAAAACAAACACCTGAAGTGAAGGAATTAATCAGGAGAATCACCAGCCTCATCAACGGTGACCTAACAGCAGTAGAAGTCAAGGAGGTCGAGAGAACTCCCTACGAAGGCTATGTGTACGACGTATCAGTCCCTGGAACCGAGTCCTTCTTCGGAGGGAACGTGCCGGTGCTTCTCCACAACACAGGACATAGCGGGATGACGACCCTCCACGCGGAGAGTATTGATGCCGCCGTTAAGAGGTTAACTTCCCCTCCGATGAATATTCCGCCTTCATACATTCCTTTGGTTAACTTCGCCTTGGTGATTAAGAGGCTCGTCATGCATAAGGAGGGAGGTAAGCCAAGGCCCGTAAGGAGGATCACTAACGTGTGGGAGATCAGGGATTACGGGCAGTACGACGAGGTCGCCAGGTGGGACCCTGTTAGGGATATTTTCGAGTTGAACGTTAAGGACAGCATAATACTGAAGAAGATAGGTGAGATGACCGGGAAAGGCGTGGGGGAGCTCATCGAGGAGATTTCGAGGAGGAAGGCCATACTGGAGTGGCTCGCCACGAACAACATCAGGTCGTATAAGCAGGTAGCTACTTACGTGCAAAGGTACTACCTAGACGCTGAGGGCGTGCTTAAGGACATCGGGGCTGTGTGAGATGCCCTCATCAACAGCTAGGCGGGGCCGAGCTTTAAGGAAACCTACGTTAAGGGAGGTAATCGACGCAGTAGCGCTCGCCCTCTTCGAGAACTGGGGTAAGTCACTAGCTAAGAGGTTCGAGCTGGATCGAGCAATAATTAGGGCGGGGATGAGCGAGCACCCAGTCATATTCGCCTCCAGAATACTTCTCTACACATTCGTGGCGGCAACAATATCAGGCTTAACGATAGTCGCTCTGGCACTGGCTGTACCACCAACGACCACATACTTCCTGATAGCTGCGGTGATAGGCATCCTAATCCCGGTCATGATATTCGCAATCCAGATAAGCTACCCGGCAACCATAGCTTCCTCAAGGAAGGCAATGGTGGATAACGAACTGCCTTTCTTCATGGCCTACATCTCAACAATGGCGAAGGGCGGTGTAAGCGTGGATAAGATCCTTGAAAGGGTCGCGGAGCTGAAGGTCTTCAAAGCCATGAGGGACGAAGCCAACAAAATCATAGCTGAGATGAGGTTCTTCGGGAGGGACCCACTTACAGCCATCGAGACTGTGGTGAAGTACCACCCCAGCACGAAGTTCAGGGACATGATGCTGGGGTACGTAACCACGCTCAGAAGCGGTGGTGACGTAATCCACTACCTCGAAACCCGCACGAGGGAGCTCTTCATATCGAGGATGAGTGAGATGAGGTCACTCATAGAGAGGCTGGGCTCATACCTAGAGGTCTACATAATCCTAGGCGTGATAATGTCGATAACGATCTTCGTGTTCTTCTCCGTCTCAGGCACGATAACAGCTATACAGGCCGCAAGGGTCACCTCATCACCTAAGATGGACCTAACGATGCCGTCCCTCTACAACTTCGTGGGCCTCCCAGCAATAGGCGCGATGGTTCTCTTCATGGCGCACGTATCCCAACCCAGAAGCCCGGTGAAGAGGTACGAACCCTACATCGTGATGCTTACGTCAATACCCTTCGCATTCCTAGCATTCCTCGGCATGTTGATGGCTACGGGGGGCTTCAAGGTGTTCTCAGGCGTGCTGGGTGTGGCTGAAGCTAAATCAGTCACGCTGGCGCTCACAGCAGCTATACTGGTAGTGACGGTGCCCCCATGGATCACGTACAGGAAGGAAATGCTGGGGACTAAAGGATTAATTAACTCAACCGCTGACTTCCTCAGAGACCTAAGCGAGGTCAGGAAAACAGGGCTGAGCCCCGAGAAATGCATAATCTCCCTAGCCAACAGAGACTACGGAAACCTAACACCGGTAGTGAACAAAGCAGCAGCAGCACTCACCTCAGGAATGAGCCTAGAATCAGCTCTCAGGAGAGTGCTGAAGAAAGTGCATGAATGGTTCGTGATAGCGATATTCAGATTCCTAACAGACTCAATAACCGTGGGCGGCGGATCCCCAGACATAATCGACGCCCTCTCACGATTCACACAGGACCTAGCGGAAGCGGAGGTCGAAATGAGGAGAAGGCTAAGAGCCTACATAATGATGCCGTACTTCGGCACGATGCTCCTAGCATCATCACCAATAATAATCATAAACCTACTACTCCAAGCATCGAAAAACGTAACCGCAAACCAGCTAGCACCCCTCATCCTCGTCCTATCAGCAGGCACACTAATAAACGCCGTGATAATGGGGCTAGTAGCAGGCAAAGTAAGCGAACTAAACACAGCAGCAGGATTCAAACACGCAGCAATAATGACCATCCTATCAACAGCGACAATACTAATAACACTCACAATGATGGGGATCTAGCAAAACCGCTGAAGGTAACACCACATAATTACCTAGAAACCAAAGCAAAACCTTAATATTATACGCAC